>JAKAXP010000352.1 GCA_021816545.1 Bacteroidota bacterium | reverse complement strand
GCACTTCTTCGTTGATGTCACCGGCGTGGTGCAGACCAAAATTGATATGCTTGGCAGGCATGTCTCACAGCTTGACCTTATGAAGCACATGCATAAGATTGATGACTTCTTCGGGTACGTACTGCAGGGGAACAAAAACTACGGTAAGATGGCCGGAGTTGAGTATGCCGAGCCATACTGGCAGCATCTCGGGGGTGGGTTCCAGAAGGATCCGCAGGTGCAGCGCGACCTGGCGCAATTCATTGTAAAACTGTAAATCACAATATCATGAACCTTACCGAGAAGAAATACAGCAAGTTTGCGCTGGTGCGCGAAATGATGGAGACCCCCGGCATCGTCAGGTCGTTCCGCCCTGAATCATCCATACCGTTCATCCCAGCCTTTAAAAGGAAGAAAGGACTTTTCCTGACGGGCGAAGGTAGCAGCAGGCTCTTCCCCGCGAAGCGGGCGATCTTCACAAACCTCAGGAAGGAGTTCCTGTTGCCGGTGCTCACCGAAGGATGCACCCAGGCGCTTGAGTATAACCTGAAGGACTTCGTCATTTTCGCCGCCTCCAACTCAGGCCAGACGAAGGAGGTGATCCGCCTGGTTGACAGCCTTAAAAAGAAGAAGCATGACACCGTCTTCGGCCTGACGGCCAATCACGGCACAAAACTGGAGGAGTTTGCACATGCAGCCCATGTCCTGAAATGCGGCAAGGAAAATGCAGTTGCTGCCACAAAATCAGTTGTGGAGCAGGGCCTCTTCTATGACTCCCTCCTGCGCAACCTGAGGGGAGAGAAGATGGCAGGCCTGCGCAAGGCTGCGGCACAGATGGAGGAGGTGCTTACCGCGAAGATTGACAAAAAGATCATCAGGATGATGCATGATGCCGGGATGATCTGGTTCGCAGGACGCGATAACGGAGTGGCAGCAGAACTGGCACTCAAAACCAACGAGATCACACGCAAGAAATCAGGGTTCCTTGAGGGGACCTTCGCGCTGCATGGCATTGAGGAGGTGATGAACAGGGGCGATGTGCTCATCTGGGTTGATCCGTTCGAGCATGACCGCGACAAGTTCATGGAGTGCATAGTGAAAGGCGTCGGGGTGAATGTCATCGCCATATCTGATGAGAAGACAGACTTCCCGACAGTTGTCATCCCTGACGGAGGGGAGTATGCCGAGTACCTGCAGCTTGCTGCCGGATGGAACCTGCTGGTTGACACCGGTATAGCCCTTGGAATTGATCTTGACCATCCCGTCAGGGCGCGGAAGGTGGGGAATGAATATGTCGCGGCCGCACAGGCAAAGGGGAAGAAGGAAAATACCCCGGTCACTGCAAAGAGGAAGAAGGAAAGTGCCCCGGTCACCGCAACAGGAAAGAAATGAAGTGGCTGCGGGCCGCATCCCGCAGTCATTAATTTTTTTCGCAGCTTGCATCTATAACGTATATTTACGTTTAGTTTAACTCTGTATCCGGATATGAGCAAGGAAAAGACAGTTGTCGGAATAGATATCGGGGGAACCAATACTATGTTCGGCTTTGTTGACCGGTCGGGAAAGATCCTGGCCGAGGATATGATCACCACCACTCACTATGATGAGCCGGAGGTATTTGTTGCCGCCCTGTATGAAAAGCTGATGATCACCGCACAGAAGAGCGGCAGGGATATGGAGATCCTCGGCTTCGGCATAGGGGCCCCCATGGGAAACATTAACAAGGGTACCATCGAGTATCCTGCCGATCTCCCCTGGAAGGGGATAATCCCTCTGGCTGACATCTTTGCCCGTCACACACCGCTTCCGGTCATCGTGACCAATGACGCAAACGCTGCAGCCGTCGGAGAGATGATCTACGGCGGCGCCAGGGGGATGAAGAACTTCGTGGTCATCACCCTCGGAACAGGCCTCGGCAGCGGCTTCGTTGTTGACGGTAAGCTGGTTTACGGCCATGACGGTTTCGCCGGTGAGATAGGGCATACAATCATCAGGCCGGGCCTCTCCAACCGCGACTGCGGGTGTGGGCGCAAAGGATGCCTTGAGACATATGTCTCCGCAACCGGGTTGAAGCGTACTGTTCTTAAGATAATGGCTGACAGGCTTGAAGACAGTGAGCTCAGGAAACACAGTTTCGATGAACTTGACTCGAAGATGATCTACGAGGCAGCCCGCAGGGGTGACCCGATAGCCCTGGAGGCCTTTGAGCACACAGGAGCCATGCTCGGATTCAAGCTTTCCGATGTGGTCGCCCACACCAATCCCGAGGCTATTTTCCTCTTCGGCGGCCTCGCCTTGGCAAAAGAGCTGATCTTTGAGCCTGCCAAGAGGCATATGGAACAGAACCTGCTTTACATCTACCGTGACAAGGTGAAGCTGCTCCCATCAGAGCTGAGCACACAGAATGCCGCGGTGCTGGGCGCCAGCTCACTTGTGTGGTCATCGCTCGAGACAGCATGAGCAAGTATAACCTCCCTGAGATGATGAGCTATATCATAGGAGCGCTCTTCGTGGTGATAGTCTTCTCCATAGCGTATGCTTACCTCAAACCTCACCGGCTCCATCATGCCAGGCCCCTCTCAACACTTGCCCTGAAGGGCTCATACCTCATCTACCTGCTTGTGATGCTGCTGATGATATACTTCGCCAGTCTCAGGGGCGGCGGCGTGAGCACCGTGTTTGACGGTCCGGAGTTCTTCGTTTTCCTGGTGGTGCTCTTCGTGCCCACCGCCGGCATCTTCTCACGCAA
>JAKAXP010000046.1 GCA_021816545.1 Bacteroidota bacterium | reverse complement strand
TTTCGTCTTCAACTCCGCGTTCATAGGTGCGGACGTGCAGTTTTCCGTTGAAGAGGCTGACCAGGTTTACGTTTACCCCTTCGGGTGCATATGCGGGTGACCATCGCAGAGCCCTGCCGAACGAAACCATGTCTGTTTTGCTGTTATCCTCGGTAAACACCACCAGATGCGGAACCCCGGTGTTGACTAATATACCGTCGGGAGCATACCTGATATTACTTACGTCAGTAATTGAAATTTCAACTTTTCCGTCAACTGCTGGCTTTGCTGTATGGCGTCCGTCGTCAGCCATGAAGGTCAGGTCACGGAAGCCTGTCATATGACGCATTGTGAAGTGGGCTGAGCACCGGGCACCGTTGCCGCACATTGCTCCGGGTGAACCGTCAGAGTTGAAATAATACATCCGGAAATCAAAACCCTCATATTCCTCAATGAGCATCAGGCCGTCAGCGCCAATCCCGAAATGCCGGTCACATAACTTTTTAATCAGCAAGGTATCAGAATGGTTAACAAGGGGCGGGCTGTTTTTAAGTATGACAAAATCATTGCCGGCCCCTTCGTATTTGTTAAAGATAATTTTCATTCCGTTAAATTGAAGTTAATTATCTTAAAATGACCCCGTCAGTCTGTTAAAAAAACGAAAATTTGTAAAACAATTTAACTGTGGCGTGGTTGTAAAGATATTAATCTTTTAGGCAGGCACGCAATTTGTTGAAAACAGGCAGAACAGAAAAACAACTTATCAAAAATATCAGAGCTATGAAAGGTAAAGGTTTGATAACTACGTTGCTGGTGGCTCTTTTTGGGGCACTTGCAGGACTTTTCATCTACACCAGGTTTCTTGACAGGGATAAACTGGTTACCGGGGGTGAGAAAGAGAAGCAGATGATCGAGGAAAATGCGCGGTATACTTCGATGTTGCCGCAATCGGGGGTAAATGATTTCACCTATGCGGCAGAACTCACAGTACATGCAGTGGTGCATGTAAAAACCAAGGCTACGGTGAACTCGTCATATTCCAACCCGTTGTATGAGTTTTTCTATGGACCCGGTGCCGGCCGTCCGAGAGAAGTGAGGGGGTTTGGCTCCGGTGTAATTGTAACTGCTGATGGTTACATCGTAACAAACAACCATGTGATAGAAGAGGCGGATGAGGTGGATGTGACGCTGAACGACAAGCGTACATTCTCTGCGGATGTTGTGGGGCGTGATCCCAGTACTGACATTGCAGTACTGAAGATAAAGGCAAAGGATCTTCCTTTTGTCAGGTTTGGCAATTCTGATGCAATCCGCCTTGGAGAGTGGGTCCTGGCAGTGGGTAACCCCTTTAATCTTACTTCTACGGTTACTGCCGGTATAGTAAGTGCAAAGGGCAGGAGCCTGGGATTGCTGGACAATCAGTACAGGATTGAGTCATTCATTCAGACCGATGCTGCCCTGAACCAGGGTAACAGCGGCGGTGCCCTTGTGAACGTCCAGGGTGAACTTATCGGGATCACCACTGCAATTATTTCGCCCAGCGGGGCCTATGCCGGCAACTCTT
The DNA here is from genome assembly GCA_021816545.1 of Bacteroidota bacterium. Taxonomy (GTDB): domain Bacteria; phylum Bacteroidota; class Bacteroidia; order Bacteroidales; family VadinHA17; genus SR-FBR-E99. The sequence goes on along the minus strand of JAKAXP010000046.1, from coordinate 11,175 downwards.
TTGCAGTTCCGACGTCAATAGTAAAGAAGGTATTCGAAGATATCAAGGAATTCGGGGAGGTACAAAGGGGTCTCATGGGTGTTAATATCACAGATGTAACAGCTGAGATAGCTGACCAGGAAAATCTCAGGGAGATCAAGGGTGTATTCCTGACCGGAGTTGTTGAAGACGGGGCAGCAAAGGCAGCCGGCCTTGCGGAAAAGGACGTCATCACTGCAATCAATGGTGAGCCGGTGGAAACCACGTCAGATCTTCAGGAGAAGGTTAGCCGTTACCGTCCTGGTGACAGGCTTGAAGTAACGTACCTCAGAAAGGGGAAACAGGATAAAAAGACGGTGGTCCTCCGCAATATTGAGGGCGGAACCGGCGTTGTAGCTCCCGGGGCAACAACCACAACAGTGTTCGGTGCTGCATTCGCGCCGATCACTGCAGGCGAGAAAAGTCAGTATAAAATAGCAGGCGGTGTAAGAATCACGTCCATTTCGGATGGCAGGTTCCGTGACCTCGGCCTTTCGAGGGGAACCATCATCATCGACGTGAACGGTGAAAAGGTAAACAGCAGTGCGGATGTGCGCAAGGCTACAAATGATGAAAAGAGTCTGACGTCAGTTGAGGGTTTTACACCGGACGGAACGTACTTCAAATACCAGACAAGGAGGTAGAATTGAGGAGGAGAACTTAAATACCGGAATATCAGTGGATTGCCTGACAAGGCAGTCCACCTCCGGTTGGACTAAATTTAATTTGTATTATAACTAATTAAGCAGTAACTTTGCGAAAATTTTTTCGAAGGGGTAAAGAGAATGAGACAACTTAAAATTACCAAATCCATAACCAACCGTGAAAGTGCGTCGTTGGACAAGTATCTGCAGGAGATTGGTAAAGAAGAGTTGATATCGGTTGAGGAAGAGGTAGAGTTAGCACAGAGGATCAAAAAGGGTGACAGGGCAGCGCTGGAGAAGCTTACAAAGGCAAATCTCCGCTTCGTAGTGTCGGTGGCCAAACAGTATCAGAACCAGGGACTTAGCCTTCCGGACCTCATAAATGAGGGTAACCTCGGCCTTATCAAGGCTGCAGAAAAATTTGATGAAACCAGAGGTTTCAAGTTTATTTCCTATGCCGTATGGTGGATCAGGCAGTCAATTCTCCAGGCTCTTGCAGAGCAGTCGAGGATAGTGCGTCTGCCTCTGAACCAGGTAGGCTCACTGAACAAGATAAACAAGGCATTTGCCAGGTTTGAACAGGAGAATGAGCGTACTCCTTCTCCGGAGGAACTGGCGGAGGTACTTGACCTGCCCAAGGAGAAAGTGGCAGACACCCTGAAGGTATCAGGCCGGCATGTATCGGTTGATGCTCCGTTTGTGGAGGGTGAGGACAACAGCCTGCTGGATGTGCTTACCAACGTCGATTCACCTATTGCTGATAAAATGCTGATAGATGAGTCACTGTCAAAGGAGATTGACCGTGCACTTGCAACCCTCACAGAGCGTGAGAGAGACATAATACGGTATTTTTTCGGCATTGCCTGCCAGGAAATGACACTTGAAGAGATAGGAGAAAAATTCGGTCTGACCCGTGAGAGGGTGAGGCAGATCAAGGAGAAGGCCATACGCCGCCTGCGCCATACATCGCGCAGCAAGCTCCTTAAAGGATACCTGGGTTAGTATTCTCAGGCGTAAGTAAACAGAAAAACAGGGTGCCGCCAGCACCCTTTTTTTATTCCGGCAGGGCTGCAGTTCATTGCATTCAGGATATATAACGAAATGAGCCCGGGGATTCGGGCTCATTTTTGTGTCCGCTTTCGATGCGGATCTGGGGGGAAGAACTGCTTCATACAGATATGGCCGAAATGAGAAACAGATATTGCCATATCATGGGATAAAAATAATTCAAAGGATGACCGGGTGTACACGCCAAAGTGCGTCAACTGACAGATCGTAAGGTTGAAACAACAGATTGCCTCAGGGATCCAACAGAACCCTATTTCCCGGTAAATCTTTTTACGAATTCATTTTTGTAGGAATCGCCCAGGAAGGCTTTCATTCCCTCCGACAGGAGAATTTCTCCCTGCCGTGTATAGCCGGTAACATGGTCAAGGTTGACCAGATATGAGTGATGTACCCGGAGAAAATTCTGATCCTCGAGAAGCCCGTCAAAATGCTTGAGATTCTTGGAACTGACCACTTTCCTGTTGCCTGACAGGTGAAAATTGGTGCAGTAGCCGTCTGCCTGGCACATTATTATTTCAGAAACCCTGAGTACCTCAAAACCCCTGATATTCGGAATTATCAGTGTGGACTGCTTCGGGGAACTGCTCCTGAGATTAGTAAGCAGTGAACTTATTATTTCAGAGCTGATTCCGGTGGCCCCCGCCGACCTTACCCTTTCCACTGCATCAATTAACTCATCTATCTTCAAAGGTTTAAGCAGATAATCTATGGCGCTGAACCTGAAGGCCTTGATTGCATATTCAGAATAAGCAGTTACAAAGATTATCTTGAAATCAATCTTATCAAACCTGCTCAGAAGATCAAACCCGGTTCCGTCAGGCATCTCAATATCAAGAAAGACGAGATCAGGTGTTGTCTTCTGAATGGAACTCAATGCCGTTTTCACCGAGGAGGCCTGAGCTACAACCTCAACATCAGGACAGTATTCATTCAGGTAGTTGAAGATTACATCCCTTGCCAGTTTCTCATCATCAATTATTACAGCCCTTATCATTATCAATGGAGTTTGGATCAGTTTCAGTCATGGTTATCATCCGGAATTCAAATCATGGCATTACCGGAATATCTATCTCCACCCTTGTTCCGGTTTCGGTGCGGTCTGGGTAGAGATCAGAAATAGTTATCCGGCAGTCGGACAGCATTATGTTGTTTATGATCTTAAGCCTTTCGGTTGCCAGGTTTATACCTCTCGATTTCTTTGGCAGTGACTTGTCCTTCATGGCTTCAGATCGTGTCCTGCCGACGCCGTCATCCTCAACAGTACATGCCAGGCCGGCGCTCTTCATCCGGAACTTCACAGATATCATTCCCCTGCGTCCGTTAAGACCCATAACGCCATGCCATATAGCATTCTCGACGAAGGGCTGAATCAGTCCCGGTGAAATCCTTAATGCCTCTGACTTCACATCCTGATCAATCTCAATTGAATAGTCAAATTTGTCACCGAACCGCAGATGCTCAATCTTCAGGTAATCCTCAAGTGCATCAATTTCCACGCTCAGCCTGACAAAATCTTCATTCATATTGTTCAGGACTGTCCGTATGAGCTTTGAGAAGTCGGCAATATACCTGTTGGCTGACAGCCTGTCATTGTTTGATATGAAGTAGTTGATCGAGTTCAGTGCGTTAAATATAAAATGCGGATTCATCTGGGCCCTGAGTGCCTGGTGGCGGAGCATATCCCTTTTCTGCCTCTCCCTATGGTTAAGCTGCCTTATTATGTTCCATCCAAGTGCGGACAAAAGTATCAGCAGCAGCAGTGGCATGGCAACTCTGAAAGAAGTTGTCTGGTAGAAGAAAGGTTTAATCCGGATGACAAGGTTCCGGCTGAGACTCCAGGAGCCGTTAATATCAGTGGCCTCTATCAGCAGGCTGTACCAGCCGGGTGAAAGCCCGGAGAATGTTATGTTTCTGTCGGAATGGTCAGTATAGTACCAGTTGGCCTCTTCTCCCCCGAGCCTGTACCTGTACCTGATTACCGAGGGGTTGCGGTATTCCGAAACAGCCAGGGAAATATGAAAATTGTCGTCACCTTTTTCAAGGTAAACGGTGTCCTTCATGTAAACAGGCTTGTCAAAGGTCCTTATCTGCCCTGAGACATCGAGTTCCTTGATGATGATCTTCCGGAATGCTTTTCCCATGTTGCCGTGGAGTACCATGAGCGGATCAAACTCAACCGCACCTCCGACACCACCGAAAAGAAATTTTCCGTCCCTGGTTATCCAGGAGGCGTCAGAATTAAACTCATGTATTGGCAGGCCGTCATTTTCACCGAATGACCGTATTAGGCCGGTGACGGGATTTATTACAGAAAGTCCCTTGTTTGTAGAGACCCACATATTCCCTTCCGGATCGCGGAGAATGCTGTATGTGGTGTTGTTTGAGAGCCCCGATGAAGTTGTGTAGAACAGTTTTTCCCCGGTAACGGGGTCAAAGCGGCAAACACCGGTACCAAGCGTTGCGATCCACAGTTCACCGTTTGTTCCCTCGCAGATATCTTCATAGTTTGTAATTCCCTGTGCCAGTTTGATGAGCTCGTTTTCGCCCGTATCAAGATTGTACTTAAGGATGTAGCTGTAATTGCACCCGCCCCAGAGAATACTGTCCTGCCTGTAAAATGTAAAAATGTTTACTGAATCACGTATTGTATAAAGACGCTTTGATTCCCTGGTGACAGGATTGTATTTTATTATGCCATCGTCAGCTATCAGCAGCGAACCGTCCCTGTCATAGCATATTGTGTGATTGACTTTTGCAGGAAAGTGTCTGAAGGTACGTCCTGTCTTAAGGTCATAATAAAGGAGCATGTTGTAATAATACCCGATCCAGATACCGCCGGTGTCCTGAAGGAAAGCCCTGGGGTGCCACAGATCCTTGAGTTCCTGATCATTGAGGATAAGTTTCTTTTCCGGTGCCCCGGTTTTAGGGATTCTGATCAGGTAATTCCTGTCTCTTGCAGCTATCCAGAGGGCATCGTTTTCATCCCTGATCAGGCTGAAGACGTTCAGCTCACTGTTACGTTCGGGGAACGGATTTATATGCCTGAATTCATGAGGGGTGAAAACCACCTTGAGTACGCCGTCAGGTGTTCCGCCCTGCCCCATGTGCGAAAACCACAGGAGGCCCGGATCATGCATCAGGTATGCTGCAGGGAGGCCGCTTATATCCTTAGGAATGGTTATTACCGAGTCCCTGTCGGGAAAACAGATGTTCAGTCCCGTTTCATGATTGTAGAAAACAACAGGCTGGTCACAGGTAAATCCTATTTTACTGAAATCTCCGCCGAATTCTGTGAAACATTCATCTGATTCGTCATACCTGAACAACCCGGTCATTGATGCAAGCCACAGGTTTCCCAGAGAGTCACTTATCATTCTTGAGTTTCCTGCTTCGTCAAAAAAAGTGTCAATCCTGCCGGGCAACCTGTGAATTGTATTTATGCTTTCAACCGCAGAGTACAGCTTCCCGTCTGACTTATCAGTGCCCATTTCCAGTTTCAGGATATTACGGCCGGCAAGCCAGGGTCTGCCGGTGCTGTCAAATGTCAGCCGGTAGGCGGAGAAGCGCATTGCCGGCATTTCATCCTTGCGGAGTTTCCACGGGTAAAACAGGGTCTTGCCTGAACCGGGATCATAATTCAGGATTCCCTTTGTGAGTATGAACCACAAATTGCCGTCAGGTCCGGTATCGTAACATACAAGGTCATTGATACAGTAACCGCCGATATTCCTGATGCGTATGAACTTCCCGGTGGCACGGTCGAAAAGTACCATTATCCCGTTATCCGTCGTAAGCCACAGCTCGTCAACCCTGTCAATGCAAACCTGGCTTACTGCGAAATATGGGATTGTGGTGCTGTCAGCGGGGTCATGAAAGTAATTGACGAAATCAGTTCCGTCATACCGGGTAAGACCGTCCCAGGTGGCCATCCAGATGAAACCGCTGCTGTCAGCCGCGATTGTCCTTACCAGGTCATGCCCGATACCGCTCCTTGAATTGTAATGGGTAATGACATAACCCTGTCCGAAAGCTTCAGGATACAGGCCTTTGAGCATTAATACTGTGCAGAATAACAGCACTGTGCGGAATGTCAGGCGCATCGGCTGATTATGTATGATATATACAAAAATAATAAAAAAGGAATTAATTGTTCTGGTTGGAGGATCCGGCACTAAAAAGAGCCTGACCACATGCCCGGTTCTTACCGAATTGCTATTTTTGCCACACCGGCAGTTAAGGGTTTTAATGTTTACTTCCGGATTCATACCTTGCCGTCAGCATATGGAATTCAGGCTTACATCAGACTTCACCCCGTCAGGCGACCAGCCTGAGGCTATACGTCAACTCGCCGAAGGGCTCAACCAGGGTGTACCATACCAGACACTCCTCGGGGTAACAGGATCAGGCAAGACCTTTACAATTGCCAACGTGATTGCTCAGGTCAACAGGCCGGTCCTGGTGCTGAGCCATAACAAGACCCTTGCCGCCCAGCTTTACGGTGAGTTCAGGGAATTTTTTCCCCGGAATGCCGTAGAATATTTTGTTTCCTATTATGACTACTATCAGCCTGAGGCATATCTGCCGGTTACTGACACATATATCGAAAAGGATCTCTCCATAAATGATGAGATAGAAAAACTGAGACTAAGCGCAACATCCTCATTGCTGTCGGGCAGGAGGGATGTCATTGTTGTGTCATCGGTTTCATGTCTTTACGGTATCGGAAATCCTGACGATTTTCGTTCCAACACCGTTCATGTAATCAAGGGGGCGAAGGTCAGCCGCACGGTAATGCTGCGCAAGCTGGTTGACAGCCTCTATGCCCGGAATGAGATAGAGTTCACCCACGGCACCTTCAGGGTCAGGGGCGATACCGTGGATGTTTTTCCGGCCTATGCCGACCTCGCCATCCGGATAGTGTTCTTTGGTGATGAGATAGAGGAGGTGTCCACTTTTGATCCCCTTTCTGGTCAGCACCGCGAATATCTTGATGAATACGTCATCTATCCGGCCAACCTCTTCGTCACGACGAGGGAAAGGATAAACATTGCAGTATCACAGATACAGGATGATATGGTGCTGCAGGCGAAGCACTTCCGTGAAACCGGACGCCCGGAGGAGGCAAAGCGGATTGAACAGAGGGTCCAGTATGACCTTGAGATGATAAAGGAACTGGGCTATTGCAGCGGAATAGAAAACTACTCAAGGTATTTTGACGGCAGGGCTCCCGGAACAAGACCTTTCTGCCTCCTTGATTGCTTCCCCAAGGACTTCATAACAGTGATTGATGAAAGTCATGTCACTGTGCCGCAGATCAAGGCCATGTACGGCGGCGACCATTCACGGAAGCAGACCCTTGTGGAATACGGATTCAGACTCCCCTCCGCACTTGACAACAGGCCGCTGAGGCTGGAGGAGTTCGAGGCGCTGACGGGGCAGATAATCTATATGAGTGCCACTCCGGCGGAGTATGAGATGGAGAAGAGCGAAGGGGTATTCGTTGACCAGGTCATAAGGCCTACCGGGCTCCTTGATCCGCCAGTGGAGGTGAGACCAAGCCGGAACCAGGTCGATGACCTTATGGAAGAGATCAGGAAGCGCGCCGCGCGAAATGAAAGGGTCCTGGTAACCACAATGACGAAACGGATGGCAGAGGAACTGAATAACTACCTTGCCAGGTTCGATATCAAATCACGCTATATCCATTCAGACGTTGAGACCATTGAAAGGGTGGAAATACTTGAGGGATTACGGTCTGGTGAATTTGATGTCCTTGTCGGGGTAAACCTACTGCGTGAAGGTCTTGATCTTCCCGAAGTGTCGCTGGTTGCCATACTTGATGCCGACAAGGAAGGCTTCCTCAGATCTGGAAGGGCCCTTACCCAGACGGCAGGAAGGGCGGCACGAAACATCAACGGACTGGTTGTAATGTATGCTGACAGGATAACAGGTTCAATGCAGGAGACTATAGACGAGACAAGGAGAAGACAGGCGAAGCAGATGAAATACAATGAGGAGATGGGCATCACGCCTCAGCAGGTTGTCAAGAAGGGAGGCTCAATGCTGAAGGGGCTCAGCCACAAGGGTGTTGAGGTTCGCGCATATACAGGTCCTGAAAAAGTTGATGTGGCGGCTGACCCGGTGGTAAGGTATATGACAAGGGAGCAGCTTGACAAGGCGATTGAAAAGACACGCAAGGCCATGGAAAAGGCAGCTGCAGCACTTGATTTCATCGAGGCAGCTAGGCTGCGCGATGAGATCGAGGGAATGCGAAGACTCGCGGCTGAAAGGAGATAGCCGGCCTTGCAGTGCAAGAAAAGAGCCTTTATTCCGTTTGAGTATTGAAATGAATTCCAGGGGAAAAGACACAGGTAAATACATATTTAAATATATATATGCCAAGAATTGTAATGCCGTTCCTCATAGCTGCCCTCCTGGTGACCGCCTGCACAAAGCTGCCTGATCCGGAGCCGGTTGATAACCCGGGGGTGGTGATACTGATGTACCACCGGATAACTGAGGGAGAGGCCGGTAATATCTATGAACGGAGCGCATCGGATTTTGAGAGTGACCTGTCTTATCTGCGGGATAAGGGCATTCGGGTCATAAGTATCCGCGAGCTTGATGCTTTCGTCTCCGGTGAGAAGGAACTCACAACCCATGCAGCTGTGATCACATTCGATGACGGTGATCACTCCTGGTATACAATTGCAGTACCATTGCTGAAGAAGTACAGGATGAAGGCCACATTCTTCCTCTGGGCATCGAAGATCGGCATGGACTCATTCCTTACATGGGACGAGGTTGAAATGATCAGCAGCTATTCCCGCGACGGAGGGACAAGGCCTTTCACCTTCGGTTCACATACAATGTCACACAAGTACCTGATGAACATGAAGACAGCCCTCGGAGGTGGAGAAGCGTTTGAAGCCTACCTGGATGAGGAGCTGGGAGGATCGAAAATATTGATTGACAGTCATATTTATGGGTCTGTTGATGCTCTTGCCCTGCCATACGGCGACGGGGCGGGAGATCCTGATATCATTGCTGCTGCCCAGCGGCACGGCTACAGCTACATACGCACATCGGAACGTGGTGCTACCTGGACCACGTCAGCCAACCTCTTCAGGTTGCCAAGCCTTCCGCTGCTGAACGATACCCCTCAGGAACAGATCGGTGATTACCTTGGAATACAGTAATTAATACTCCTGCTAACACGTAAAAGGAAATGAGCAAAAAGAAAGTCACAGACTGCTGCAGGTTCAGGTCACATCCCTGGCACGGAATCGATATCGGGAGCGCAGCCCCTGAAATTGTGATGACCTACGTTGAAATGGTCCCCACTGACACCGTAAAGTACGAGATGGACAAGGTTTCAGGTTACCTGCGGCTTGACAGGCCTCAGCGGTATTCGAACGTTGTACCTGCACTTTACGGCTTTATCCCCAGGACCCTCACGGGTCCCGATGTGGCACAGAGAACGATGGAGAAAACAGGGCTTGTGGGAATCAGGGGCGACGGTGATGCAATGGATATATGCATCCTTACGGAAAAGGACATTACCCACGGTGACATACTCGTGCTGGCAAGGCCCATCGGTGGATTCAGGATGATTGACGGGAACGAGGCCGATGACAAAATAATAGCCGTGCTCTACAATGACGCAGTTTACGGTGAATATGCAGACATAAAGGACTGTCCTCAGATAGCCATCGAAAGACTGAAGCATTATTTCCTGACTTACAAGGATCTGCCCGGGGAGAAGAGAAGGGTCACCATTGGCGATATCTATGACACCGCAGAGGCACAGGAGGTAATAAAGCGGTCGATGTCTGACTATGCCAGGGCGTTCCCGGGTATGTGAAAATTCTGCCTGCGGCAGGATTAATTAACTGCACCTTAAACGTGTTTCCCGTCTTTTAGTGACGAACAGGGCTATAAGTTGATGACCGTGCATTAGTTTTTGATTAAGGATTATGAACTGCAGGCACTATGGCCTAATTTTGAGAAGTATAATTACCTTGAGGTAATTGTTTTAGATTGGGAAGAACTAAACTAATGGAAAAACTGACTGACTTAATCATCGAGAAGACGCCAAAGACGCCGCAGATAGAGCTGAAATACTCCAGCGGCGAGCTCTCACTCACGGGCAGGTCACTGCCTGAAAACGCGACAAGGATTTATGAACCGGTTCTTAACTGGATAAACCAGTATATAATCCAGCCACAGCCCGTTACAAACCTGAGGCTCAGGGTTGAATACTTCAATACATCCTCCTCGCTGTGGATCTCGAAGATTATGAAGACCCTTACAAGGATAAACAACCCGGACTACAGGCTGATGGTACATATTTATATCCCTCTTGAGGAATATGATGACATGAAGTTGTACCCGGATGCCCGTGACTCTTTCAGCCCCATTACCGACATTCTTCAGGATTCAATCCCGGAGGTGAGCCTTAAACTTTACGCCACCGACGACAGATCAAAAGTCATCCGTGACGCACTCGTCCTGTTTTAGTGCTTCATGCCGGAACCCGGACCTTTCAGCCCGGAGGAAATCTAAATTTTAATCATTCAATTAACCGCTTTAGTCAAAACGGCTTCGTTTTTGACTAAAACCCTTATCCGGGTTATGAGCTCCCCGTTTGCGTAAGTGAACTGCCCGAAGTTCTTGACGAGGCTCTGGGATATAGCTTCAGGGGGCCGTAAATTGAGCACTTGCGATTTGTTTTACGTATATCGCCAGAGTAAATTTGATCTGAAACATACAATCAGGTGATGAGATCAACAGCGGTTTTCAGGATTGTAAGCATTATAATTCTCTGCGGATTCAGCTTCTTCCGGTACATGAGGAGTGCCGGACTGGCCGGAAGACAGGGGATCATTGTACTGTCATCGCATAAGGGGGCCAACTGGGGCCGAAATGATCTCCGGTGTGCAGACATGCTCATCAGCCGCCGCAGGCTCGATCTTATCAAGCACCTGGAGATGTTCCTTAGTTCACTGGTGAGCCTCCTGCCGCCCGATACGAGCTTTGTCGGATGTTTCGCACAGAAGAATGCTGAGGGCTCTGACCACGCAGGCTTATTTACGGGATTCCATTCAAAGCGTACTCACTATGCTATATCCGGATACCCTGAACTAAACCGTGACAGAGTCTCTGCAATACTTGAAAGATGCGGGCTTGTGGTTATTAATATGAAACAGCTTAACGGACTGACGTATTTCCACAGCAGGAAGAAACTTAACCCAACAACGAACCAATAATTAAACAGGACATGAAGACTTACTACCAGATCTCATCGGATGCTACCGGAAAGGTACTCCTGAGAAGAAGGAAAATTGCCAAGGCGCTGCGTTGGTGGCTGAATGAACACGGGTATACTTATAAATACATGTTTTATTCGGCTTAGTGTTCATTAATTGTGATTGTATTCTGCATC
>JAKAXP010000351.1 GCA_021816545.1 Bacteroidota bacterium | reverse complement strand
CCGCTGGAAAGCGTCCGCCCAGTCCCGAGAATGATACCGTTGCTGCAGGGTATGAGCCTGAGCCGCTCTTAAACACTCCTGAATTGTATCTTTCAAAAGTGCCTCCAATTGTAATTTTCCTGTTATTGACACTGTTGTCCAGCACCGGACCGTCAATAACAAGCCTTTTACAGACAGTCAGGTCAGCATTGGGAAGTATCCTGGTTCCTGTTCCGGAAAAGATGAGATTCGGAACTGAAGTGTATGTCCCTGAAACAATTATATAGGTTCCGGTTCCTCCGTATTCAATGGTTCCGTTGCCAGAACAGTCAGTGAACCCCGACCAGGTACCACCAGGCATGTTTCCGTTTTCCAGGTATACTTTTCCGTCACCGGTGACATTTCCAAGGTTATGACCGAAAGTGGGTGAGACAAGCCGCAGCTCACCGTTAATGACTGTATTCAGAACTGAGATAAAATTAATATCTGCAGTAACAACGTGCTCTATAGTTACATTACAGCCCCTGGGACCTCCGGCCGGACAGGGCGGAGAAGCTCCGACAGGTGTCCAGATCGCGGGGTTTGACCAGTTTCCGCTGCTGTTTGTAATGTATTCCGGTACCTCATCGGGAATTGCTGCATCGGTTCCGGCGGTGTAATCACCATTCATGTTGTTGCTGCCGGTGTAATAGAAAGAGGCGGTATTGGCGGCTTCATTAACATTGTCGGTGGCAGCACCAGGAATGGCCTTGTCCCATATCCCTCCCGGTAGTACCAGCCTGGCCGCCACATAAGCAGCCTCATTGCCCGAGACATCAGCAGTCAGGTAACTGAATGCCAGACTTGCTGTAAGACCTGAAATCCCCGAGCTTTCTGCCTGCCAGTAATAACCAAGTGAATTCAGCGGATCGAGTACGCTGGGATGGTAGTCATTTACCGGGTTAATCCTTACCGAACCTACCGTTGAACTGGCTGTTACTGTATACAGTGCCGGCGTGTATTTGCCTGCAACTCCCACTGGAAAAGTAAAGACACGGGCGCCAGCCGGGAAGAATTTGAGCAGACCCCGGCTGCTTGCCACACCGTCAGATTTGATCATCTTGGTGGACATGAAGCCGGTACCCTGTATAAGACTGTTCTGGCTGAGGGTAAGCTGATATTTGTTGATGTCAAAAACGCCACGGCTTAATACCAGGTCATGCTGAAGGGCCACATCATTTGCCAGCCTGACCCCGGCAGTGTTGTCAACCACCAGCCTTGCAAAAGAGCCGGTTCCTGAGATGTTCTGCTGGACGCTTCCGGCAAGGCTCACGCCTCCGGTAAGATTGTCATCAGTATATGCCCCGTTGTTATTGAGATTTCCCAGAAGTGTCAGCAACCCTGAACCCAGCACCAGGTTACCTGATACTATATCAAGATCACGGCTGACGGTAAAACTGCCGTTCATCGTCAGGGATGTGAGTGAGGAAACCTCAAGATCATAAAAGTTTGTAACCGAAGTCCCGGTAACAGCCTGGGTGCCGCCGTCAAAGATTGTACGGTTGGTGCCGAAGGTATATGTCCCGTTGTTGATGAGGTTACCTCTGATTGTAATGTTTCTGTTATTGGAAGCCAGCGTGCTCAGGCTGTTGCCTAGAGTAAGCGATCCGTTAAGGGTAAGGGGGCTTATCATCAGGGTAAGACCTGCATTGCGGCTGGTTCCGGTTGTCTTGCCGGCCACTTCAAGGTTGCTGAGTGAAATATTGGCATCAAGAAGGTAAGCCTGATCTGCATCTATTGCGGGTCCGGCAGCCGGACTCTGGCTGAACAGAATCGTTCCGCCGGTAACAGATGAAGTTGCAGGCCTGAGGTACAGGTCGCCGAAGGTAGTTCCGCCACCACGCACAATTGTAATGGTTCCGCCGGACATTGTGAATTCGCTGCCCTCATTGAGTATCTCCAGTTTGGCTTTAGCGGCATTCGCGTTATTTCCGAAAATATAGACATTGCCCCCTGTCTGCCTGTATGTGAGTGTACCGTTGGTGGAAGCCAGTGGCCGCCTTACCTGGCCGTTTACAAACAGGTTCCCGCTACTTGCCTCCAGCAGGGATGCTCCGCTGCCCGAATACTCAATATCTGCATTGTTGGCAGTGTTTCCTGCCGGACCGATATAGACATTGCCTTCTCCGCCCGTGATCCTTAGCCTGCCGTTGAGGTAAAGTGTCTCAGATCCGGCATTGTTTGATATATAAACATTTGACGGGGTGTTCAGTGTCAGTCCTGCAGTTGAGGGTATTATAAAATCTGTGGTAGTCGAAACAGTCAGGTTTCCGGTTCGCTGATAAACAAGGGAGCCATTCTGGAGGATAAGCCAGTTATCCTGTGGTGTGGTCAGCGTCCCCCCGATGTTCCAGGTAACCGTTGTGTCAGGATTAGTGCCTTTGTTAATTGTCACCCTGTTGAAAACCGTGACGGGGGTAGTGCTGAGGGCCGGATTGTTGGTTACAACCGTTGACCTGCTTCCGGCAAAAATTACATCGCACCTGTTCCCTCCGCTCAGAAAACGCATCACACTTGGTGAGTTGAAGGGAGCAGTGGTATTGTTGCTGTTATTGTAAATTGAGCCGCCAACAGACATAATGTTGTTTGTACTGCTGCTCCAGACGTCTATCCCGGCACCCGGAGCAACATATATGTCACCGTCAATGTTAATTCTCTGAAGCCTTGTACCGTTATAAATGAATCCGAAGGATCCGCCTGCAACAACCAGGCTTCCCCTGACAT
>JAKAXP010000350.1 GCA_021816545.1 Bacteroidota bacterium | reverse complement strand
TTCCGATCTTGCTCCGGTTGAGATCCAGACCTCTGCAGTATCAGGAAACACGGTCTTTTCTGCTGCTACGGACAGCCTGCGAAGATTCGTGGCCTTCACATTGGCACAGGCAAAACTGCCTGTAAGAACCATTCCCGTAGCAAACCAGAACCTGCATGCCATGATGCCTGCTGATATGGTAATAGTCACCCATCCGCTGTTCAAACCATATGCCGGGAAACTAGCGGCGTTGCACCTTGCAGAGGATGGCATCACATCAATAGTCGTAACACCTGACCAGGTGTATAACGAGTTCTCCGGAGGAGTCCCGGATGCAGCAGCGATAAGGAATTTCGTCAGGATGATGCGTGACAGGGGCCGTGACAGCGGCTCGTCTCTACGCTACCTCCTGCTCTTCGGTGACGGTTCCTATGAAAACAAGACCCCTCCGCCTGGCAACAGCTCATTCATCCCTACCTGGCAGTCAGTCAACTCAACCACCGGGGTGCTATCGTTCACTTCCGACGACTTCTACGGGCTGCTTGACGAGGGAGAGGGTGAGGCAGACGGATTCCTTGACATAGGCATCGGGAGATTACCTGCCTACGACACTGCTTCAGCAGGAATAATGGTCAGGAAAATAAGCTCATACATGCTTGACACCAACAGGGGATCATGGCGGAACATACTGTCACTTGTAGCCGATGACGAGGACTCAAACCTGCATATGTTTGATGCTGAAGGCCTTGCTGAAGCCGCCACTGCAGCCGCACCGCCACTGACAATAGATAAGATATATCTTGATGCCTACCGGCAGGTGACCTCAGTCACAGGAGATTCCTATCCCGATGCCTCAAAGGCGGTGGATGACAGGATGGCAGCCGGATGCCTGATAATGAACTATGTGGGTCACGGGAACGAAACAGGTCTGGCACATGAAAGGGTTATCAGAACTGACAATATAAACTCGTGGAAGAACGGCACCATGCTGCCGCTCTTCATTACTGCCACCTGTGAGTTCTCAAGGTTCGACGATGTGGAGATCAACAGGGCTGCCGGCACAATAGCTGCCAGGAGCTCTGCCGGCGAAATGGTGCTTCTCAACCCTGACGGCGGGGGTATCGCACTGATGAGCACCACCAGGGTCGTCTACTCAGCGCCAAATTACACCCTGAACCGAGGCATCTATGACTATGCTTTCAGGACCGCTGCTGACGGTCATTCAATGAGACTCGGAGACATAATCAGGCAGGCTAAGGTCAGCTCCGGAACAGGCATGAACAAACGTAACTTTCTCCTGCTTGGCGACCCGGCCCTCCGGCTTGCATGGCCCGTGACCGGAACTGTTGTCACAGACAGTATAAACGGTGTACATGTTTCAATGCAGACAGACACCCTCAAGGCGCTTTCAGTGGTGACTGTAAGCGGTCATCTTGAAGATCGGGACGGTAACCTGATGACAGGCTTCAACGGCACCGTCGAGCCCACAGTATTTGACAAACCCGGTCACGTCAGCACCCTGGCAAATGACGGCGGTTCGCCAATGACCTTCCCGGTAACCGGCAATGTGCTCTTCAGGGGCAAAACCAGCGTCAGCGGAGGACGTTTCTCATTCTCCTTCATTGTGCCGCTAGACATCAACTACACCTACGGGAACGGGTCAGTGAAATACTATGCATGGGACAGCACATCTGACCTGAACGGGAGTTTCTCAGGGATAACTGTCGGAGGCTTCTCGGAAGCAGCATCCGATGACGCCGAAGGGCCTCAAATAAGGCTTTTCATGAATGACACCCTGTTCAACGACGGAGGGGTGACTGATACCTCCCCGATACTGCTCGCCCTCCTCAGTGACAGGTCAGGCATAAATGCCACCGGGACTGGCATCGGACATGATATAATCGCCTGGCTTGACGATGACATGTCAGGTGCAGTTGTACTCAACAGCCTCTTCAGGGCGGATATCGGAGTGCACACTTCAGGCAGCCTCGCCTACCCTCTCTTAGTGCCGGATAAGGGTAACCATACAGTCTCTCTCAGGGCATGGGATAACCTGAACAACCCGACGGTGGCCACCCTGAAGTTTGTTGTGGAAACCAGCGGCACCTTCAGGCTTACAGATTTGCTTGCCTTCCCTAATCCTGTCACCGAAGGGACGAACTTCACTGCAGGCCACAACAGGCCGGGCTCAGAGATTGACCTCACGATTACGGTTTTCAGTTCTGACGGGAGGATTGTGCGCGTGCTCAGGAACAAATTCCTGAGTGACGGATATGCCCTTCCTGACATCCCGTGGGATGCCTGTGATGAAAACGGCGGGAGGGTTGCACGGGGGCTCTATCTGTGGCGTGCTGAAGCAGTTACTTCAGTGGGTGAAAAAACCTCAGCCACAGGCCGCTTCATCATTTTGTAAAACAACACAATAAGTAGCCCTTATTTTTGTTTTATATTTGCACAAATTTGAATCAGGATATATATGAAAAACAAGGCGCTGACTCTAAGCATTATACTTCTCTTTTTAATTTTTGTTTCACCGGTACGGGCACAGGTCGAAGATCCGTATAACGTCATACAGACTGTCGTCCCGTTCCTGACGATTGCTCCCGACTCGCGTGCCGGGGCACTTGGCGATGCAGGTGCAGCCACCTCGCCCGACCTCTACAGCATGCACTGGAACCCCGCAAAATATGCATTCATCGATGGCAACGGCGGTTTTGGCATGTCATATTCACCCTGGCTGAGAGCTCTCGTACCTGACATCAACCTG
>JAKAXP010000349.1 GCA_021816545.1 Bacteroidota bacterium | reverse complement strand
TACACTGAGCTTTCCGGAATTCACAAAGCCACCGTCAGGGTTGCCAAACTCAATCCTGTTATGGGCGGCAGGATAGGCAGGGTCAGCGTGGAGGTCTCCAGATAACATCCTGGCGTCGTATATGCTTGTCTCCTGCATGTGGCATACTGATCCTGCAGATCGAAAAAAGGAGCCTTTCTACATGAGCGGGACCGGATTGTTTAATTCTGTTTCCTTTCAAAAAAGTGCCGGACCTGCTTTTCGTGCCTCAATTACCTATATTTTTGTACGTTCCATTTTAAACAGCAAATGAAAGAGTCTGAAGAGATAATCAAGCAGGAATCACAGCACTTTATAGAGCAGGCAATAGAGAAGGACCTGGCCGATGGAAAGAACGGGGGACGTATTCATACCCGGTTCCCGCCGGAGCCTAACGGGTATCTCCATATCGGACATGCAAAGGCAATATGTCTCGACTTCGGCATGGCCGCGAAATATGGCGGCAAATGCAACCTGAGGTTTGATGACACAAACCCGACGAAAGAGGATGTGGAGTATGTTGATTCCATAAAGGAAGACATTCAGTGGCTCGGATTCAGCTGGGAAGACCGCGAATTCTATGCTTCTGATTATTTCGGGAAGCTGTGGGAGTTTGCAGTATCGCTGATCAGGCGTGGCCTGGCATATGTCGACGACCAGAGTGCGGAGACCATTTCCGAACAGAAGGGGACACCAACGCAGCCGGGTGCTGAGAGTCCGTACCGGAACCGCAGTGTTGAGGAGAACCTCGACCTGTTTTACCGCATGAATGAGGGTGAGTTTGAGGAAGGAAGCCGCGTACTGAGGGCCAGAATCGAAATGGCCTCACCGAACATGCACATGCGTGATCCGATCATTTACAGAATCCTCAAGACTCCCCATCACCGGACCGGAACACAGTGGAAGGTCTACCCTATGTATGACTTCGCCCACGGGCAGAGTGATTACTTCGAGGGTATAACCCATTCCCTCTGTACCCTTGAGTTTGAGGTGCACAGGCCTCTTTATGACTGGTTCATTGACCAGCTTAAGACGGATGATTACCGTCCGCGCCAGATTGAGTTCAACAGGCTAAACCTGACTTACACGGTGATGAGCAAGCGAAAGCTGCTTGAACTGGTGAAGGACGGTGTTGTCAGCGGGTGGGATGACCCGCGCATGCCAACGCTGTGCGGACTGCGCCGCAGGGGCTATACCCCCGAATCAATAAGGCGGTTTGTTGACCTGATAGGGTATACAAAAGTGGAAGCAATCAATGATGTCTCACTGCTGGAATACGCAATCAGGGAAGACCTGAACAAGCGTGCACCTCGGGTTTTCGGTGTGCTGAAGCCTCTGAAAGTGACCATCACAAACTTCCCCATCAACCAGGTGGAACAGATGGAAATTGAGAACAACCCGGAGGATGAGACCCATGGCAGGCGCCTGGTTCCCTTCAGCAGGGAGATCTTCATTGAACAGGATGATTTCATGGAGAACCCGCCTCATAAGTTCTTCAGGCTGACGCCGGGCCAGGAAGTTCGCCTTAAGGGAGCCTACATAATAAAATGCACAGGCGTTGTTAAAAATGATGCAGGTGAGATTACTGAAGTACAGTGTACATATGACCCCTTGACCCGCAGCGGCGGACCGCAGGCTGACCGCAAGGTGAAAGGAACCCTCCACTGGGTCTCTGCAGCACACGCCCTCGATGCAGAGGTAAGATTGTACGACCGTCTGTTCTGCGATGAAGACCCCTCGGGACACAAGGACATCGATCCCAGGGAGTTCCTCAACCCTGACTCACTTACAGTACTCTCCGGCTGCAAGGTTGAGCCCTCGCTTGCTGATGTAAAACCACTCGATAAATTCCAGTTCCAGAGGGTGGGTTACTTCTGTGCCGATTACGACAGCAGTCCGGGCAGACTGGTATTCAACCGGACAGTTCAGCTAAAGGACACCTGGCAGAAACTTAACAAGTGACCCCTGTCAACGGCTGAGTCCGTTGCAGAATTTAACCAGCTCTGCCAGGTCTGACGCAGATCTGAATTCAGTCTTGTTACTGTCAATATAATCTTCAAGTTCCCTTGTCCTGTCCGGGAAAAGCCGGAGAAACTGTTTCCTGCCGGTAATCGTCTGAATCTGGCCGTCTACCCTTATGAGATAGTCAGAGTCATCTACCACCTTGAAATTTTCGGGTACCTTAAGGTTTATGGCACCGTCCGATGAAAATATCTTGTTGATATGGGTGACTCCGGCTGTGGTCGTCTTTGTCCCATAGGCAAGTGTAGCGCCGGTGTTCTCGAGTTTTGACTTATGCTGAATGAACAGGGCAACCGGTCCGCTTACAAGAACCTCGTAAAATCCTGTTTCAGCAGGCACAAACAGCCGTTTGCCCATAAAAACAGTATCCACTGCCTGATGGTCTTTGAACAGGTAAAGCTGATTGTTCCTGAGAAGTACCATCTGCTGCTCAGTCTTTTCGTAGTTCAGGGCAGCCTGGTAAACCTTGCCTGTCTTAAGTTTTACAACTGACTCCTGAAAACTTGGGAAAACAAGGTTTTCGAGATTGTCTGTTTCAAGATTCTGTGCTGTTACCGGCAGCAAGGTTGCCACGGCACAGGTAATGACTGCAATAATACTCATCCTTTTCATTGGCTAATTCTTTTAGGGATTGAATATCAAAGCTACAATTTGCCTGCCAAAACTGTTTCAATTTTCATATTTTATTCGTCAAAAAGTTGATTGCCAGC
>JAKAXP010000045.1 GCA_021816545.1 Bacteroidota bacterium | reverse complement strand
CATGGAGAAGTCGCCTTACCCGGTGATTGTTGCGGGCGATTTCAATGACACACCTGTTTCATACACCTACCGGGTGATGCGTCGTGGGTTGAATGATGCCTTCGTGGAAGCAGGGTACGGGGCGGGATTCACATACAGGGGCAAATATCCGCCAAACAGGATAGATTATGTTCTTTACAGTGACGGCATTGAATGTACTGACTTTGATATAATAAAGGTCAGGTATTCAGACCACTACCCGATAATTGCCTATTTCAGGCGTGCTGACCGAAAGGAAGCTTCGACAGGTAAATCCACTCGCCGGAGTAAGTAATCTGAGTCCATACCCACAGGCTGATTGTGCCGGTCATTTTCAGACATGTTGTGCAAAAGGAAGCTTCGACAGATCAGCATTCCCGCCGGAAACAATAATTCCAACCTTTTTGCCGCTGAAAAGTTCCCTGTTTGCCAGTACGGAAGCCAGGGGAACGACTGATGAAGGTTCCACAACTATCTTCATGCGGGTCCACATCAGGGTCATTGCCTCGATTATCTGTTCCTCGGTGACAGTGAGGATGTCGTCAACATTCTCTTTTATGATAGAAAATGTTCTTTCGCAGAGCGAAGTAAGGAGTCCGTCTGCTATTGTGCGTGGGGGAAGTGCGGGTTGTATTGTGCCTGAGCGGAGCGACCTGGCCGCATCGTCGGCCAGCAGCGGCTCGGCCCCGTAGATTTTTGCGGCGGGAGCCATGTGGCGGGTTGTTATGGCCGAGCCGCTGAGGAGGCCGCCGCCGCCTACCGGGGCGAGGACCGCGTCAAGGTACGGCATCTCTTCGAGCAGCTCCATCGCCGCGGTCCCCTGACCGGCGATGATGTAAAAGTTGTCATAGGGATGTATCATCGTCGCGCCGGTACGCTCTGTCACCCCGGCGGCGGCGGCCTCACGCGCCGCCAGCGTGGGTTCGCAATAGGTGATCTCCGCGCCGTAACCCTCCACTGCCCTCTTCTTCACCTCGGGCGCCGAGGAGGGCATCACAATATAGGCCTTCACCCCGCGTGACACCGCAGCATGTGCCAGCGCGGCAGCATGGTTGCCCGACGAGTGCGTCACCACGCCGGCGGCGCGCTGGGCCTCCGTGAGATTCAGTACGGCATTCGTGGCACCCCTGAACTTGAAGGCTCCAACCTTCTGGAAATTTTCGCACTTGAAAAAAAGGCTCGCACCGCTGATCGCATCCAGCTGCTTCGAAGTCAGCACCGGCGTTCGGTGCACATGCGCCGAGATCAACCGGCTGGCCGCATCAATATCTTTAAATTTCGGAACAAATGACATTATTTTTCTGTTCTGTAAGTTTCTCAAATCCGGGACATTCCCCAGGCTTAATCATTCATTATTAATAATATATACCCTTGGGGGTCCTGTTATATCCGGAGCACCGGAGACTATTAAAAAGTCATCGCACCCCGGGTCCGTTATTCATTTTACAACTCTGAAAAGATCATTGAAAATAAACTCCTGCGCCGGCGTCATCTTCTCCTTCTTCATTATGACAAATTTTGCCCTGCCACCCTGAGCCAGGGGAGCCTCTTCCTTCAGATAAAGTCCTGCATAGTCAAGATATCTGTCGTAATCAGGCCTGACAACAGACGAAGCCCAGCCGAACAGCTCTCCGAGATCTGTCCCGGCAGCTTTCTCGCACTCCGTGCGGAACTCCTCATCCGTGAAACCCCTGCCAAGCTTCTTATGGTAATCATAGTAGAGCGTCCGCATCACATCGTCAAGCGTCTTTCCGTTGCCGGTTTCGTGCCTGATCTTAAGATCGAGCAGCAAACCCAGCCCGCACCCCTTGTCGTAATATGAAATAGTCGTGTTCTGGCTGTTCTCGCTGCGACTGAAGAAATTGATCCAGGTATCAAAGCTGGAGAGGGTTGCTGACTGTACCCTGCTGCCCGGGATTGATTCATAGGCAGTGATTGACCGGCTGAGAGATTCCAGCATCTCGTCGGGCGTCATGAACCCTGCCCTGTTCATGATAATGTTCTCGTAATAGACAGTGAATCCCTCAGAAACCCAGAGCATGTTAGTGTAGTTCTCCCTGTCATAGTCAAACGGCCCCAGGGCAACAGGCCGTATGGTCTTAATGTTGTAGAGATGAAAGAACTCGTGTGCAATGAACTCCATCCAGCCCCTGAACGATCTCCTGTCAGCAGGATAGATGTCCCCGTCTTCCCTTCCTGTAAAGACAGCCATTGAATTCAGATGTTCGAGGCCGCCCATCCCCTTTCCCATGATCAGGAAAGTATAATGGCTGTAAGGCATCTCGCCGATAATGCTTACGGCACTCTCAACAACCTTTGCATAGTCGCGTTTCAGCGCTTCCCTGTCATAGCTGCCTGGATTCAGAACGGCAATATGGTGAGGTACGGAGTTGACTGTGAAAGTCATCACCTCCTGGTTTCCGGCAAGGATGGGGCTGTCAAACAGCACATCATAGCATGAAGCGCTGAAGGTTTGATCCGTTCCCGTCACCAAGACCTGGCCGGTAGGGGTGGTGTCTGGTTTCCGGCCTGACAGGTTGGTATACCAATCCTGACCGGCGTGGGTTGTGGCCGGTTTACTGCCTGTAAGGTTGGATGACTTCTCAAGGCCGGCGGGGCTGGTAACCGGTTCCAGTCCGGTGGAGACGGTACTCCACCTGGGGTACAGATCCAGCGTTACCCGGCTTGGCGATTTCAGTGCATCTTCCGGGTAAAGGAAGAGGGCTGCCGGTACTATGAAGGCATGGGTGGTATCAATGAAAGCATCAGCCACCGAATGGCTGTTGCCATATACTACCCATGAGGCCGTCAGTGAGCCTGCGCCACCGGTGGCCACCCTCCAGATGTTCTTGGATGTTTTCCAATAAGGGCATTCCCTGCCGGCTTCATCCCTGATCTCCAGCCTGCTCAGGTTCTTTGGGTAGTTCTGTATCCAGTAATAGCCAGGAGTCCATACTGGCATTTTGAGCGTCAGCGTATCCTCGCTGACCCCCTCAAGTGTCATGGTGACTCTGAAGTTATGGTTGGCTGCATCATCCACTGAGACAATGTAGTTTATCCTCAGGTCTCCTGCAGATGAGGTTGCAGATGTTACAGGGGTTGAGTAACCTGCAGAACCAGTGAAAGCGCCACCGCCAACACACCCTGCCAGGGCCAGGAAGGTAGGAGAGACACTCAGCAATAAGCTAATTAACAGCATCAGTACACCAGTATTGAAAGATGCTGCTCCAAATCGTCTTTGATTGATCATTGAAACGGAAATATCAGGGTTTAATATTTAAGACGTCAAGCCTGACTTGCAATAGCTCAACATATTTATCTTTCATCTCCGGCGAAAGGAAGCTGATGGCTATCAGATCCTTCCACGCAGGTATGGCGGAGGCTATGGTTTCGAGTACCCTTTCAATACTTTTTACCGGCAACTCACACCTTTCCATCCCGAAATAATCCACAAGAATCTGCCTTGTAAGTTTCTTCTTACGCCCCCTGAGGGGCAATGCAATCTCCTCTTCCGGTTTCCTGTACTCTATTGTCGTATTTACAAGATCGTAACACGGTGAAAGCCTGGTAATGCCTTTTTCATTGATCACAGAGAAGTTTTTGAGATGCATGTCATCATTCCCGGTGAGGTAACTGAATATGATCAGCTTGAAGAGAACCAGTTTTTCAATTGCCGGGAAGGTGCAGTAATTGTTGACCAGACTGACCACTTTTTCGAGGCTGTAGTTATACTTACTGTCCCTGGTCATTCCTGCCAGTTGCGCAAAATCTTCAACAGGTATCTTTTCACTCTGCCCTTTCCTGTCAAACCTTCTGATGAAATAGGTTAAAGAATTGTCCTTTGACCATATCATGCCATGGATCGGAACGTTCAGACCAACTATCGCAGCAAGTCTCATGGTCAGGTCTTCATTCTGTGGCATTTCCGGGAAATAGTCGTGCTGAGGCTTGAGTATGTATCTCCCACCTGAGTCCACTATTTCCATCCGGCCATCTGCGGTATTAAGTATTGCACTCAGCTTTGGCTGGACACCCTGAACTGACATCATGGAAGCGCGGTAGAAGGCCTCCTGTCTCTGTTCTTCAGCTGTTTTTTCCAGATCATCCAGGGAGGCAAGTCGGGGTGATAAAAGTCTGAGCCCCTGCCTGCTGTAACGGTCATCCCCACACAGTTCATATGTGATCGGGCAGCGGTTCATTCTTCAATTTCCTTTACAGTCACCGCCCCAACCATATCATTCCCGATTGCAATCAATTGCGAGAAATAGTCGTATCTGTCAATTTTCCTGGTCTTCAACAGGCCTTCAAGTTGTATTCCCTCAGGCAACAAACCATCAAAAAAGGGAGGGAAACATTCAAATTTGTAGATCGAGCTTGTAACAGGCATCGTAAGTGACAAATCATGACCATTGTAACCAGGGGTGTATTCAAAAATGTACTCACTGCCCTGAACTACTTCAGTAAGAGTGCCTGCCTGGGCCCCTTTTACATATACTTCAGCCTTTCTCATTTCCCGTTTTAGCCAGGTTATACATCAGGGGGCTTGTCAAAACCATTGTAATATTCAAGACTTTGAGAATCTTCCGGAGAGTATCAAGCTGAACTGTCTCCTTCCCATTTTCAAGGTCATATATCACAGTTTTGCCAACCCCTGCAAGCTCCGCTAACTGTATACGGCTTAATCCTGCAGCTTTACGGTGCAACTTTAGTACTTCCGCAAGTTGATCTGCCTGCATCATTTTTGCCTCCTTAGCGGTAAATATAGTCAATATTTTAAATAAACGTTAATAAATATCTAATATTTGCCGCTATAGCAGCACTTAAAATCGCATCATGATAAAAAAATTAAGACACATAACGCATTTTGCCGCCACAGCGGTAAATCATGCAAAAAATTATCAGCCTGTAAAAAAAGTGAGGCTGCCTCATTTTGCACTGAGACAGCCTCCACTGATTTTACAAGGTCAAACTTTTATCACGATATGCTCCACATGACCGTGAGGCTGGCGAGCACAAGTGGAACAGTTTAATCCAGCTTATCCCATTATGCTCCAGGTCACAGTCAGGCCGGCCATAACCACGGAGACCATTGACATGAGCTTGATGAGGATGTTGAGTGAGGGACCGGAGGTATCCTTGAACGGGTCACCAACGGTATCGCCCACCACGCCGGCTCTGTGAGCCTCGCTCCTCTTGCCGCCGTAGTTACCTTTCTCAATGAACTTCTTCGCATTGTCCCATGCACCGCCGGAGTTGTTTAGCATGCTGGCCAGGGTGAACCCGGCAGTCATACCTCCCATGAGCAGGCCTACAACACCCGGAACACCCAGGGTGAGGCCGATTACAAGCGGAACAGCAATTGCAAGAAGTGACGGAAGCATCATCTCCCGCTGTGCACCCTTGGTTGATATGGCAACGCATTTTGCATAATCAGGTTTGCCAGTACCATCCATGATACCCGGGATCTCGCGGAACTGGCGCCTGACCTCATCAACCATGCTGCCTGCAGCGCGTCCCACTGCTTTCATCGACATCGCACTGAAAAGGAACGCCATCATTGCACCGATGAAGATACCAGCAATGAGAAGCGGGTTGAAGAGCGACAGGTCATAGGCTCCCACAAAGTCCTTAATATGAGCGGTACCCACGTTCACTGCAGTCATACCTTCAGGTATTACGGCAGGCACCGTGCTCTTATAGAAAAGCACATCACCAATCTGCTTGTATCCTTCGGCAGTTCCGTCTGCGAGACGTCCAAGCCAGAGCTTTACTTCTTCCATATATGCTGCCACGAGGGCCATTGCTGTAAGAGCAGCTGAACCGATTGCAAATCCTTTGCCGGTTGCTGCGGTTGTGTTGCCAAGCATATCCAGGGCGTCAGTACGCTCACGCACTTCCTTGGGAAGATGTGCCATCTCGGCGTTACCGCCTGCGTTGTCAGCAATCGGGCCGAAAGCATCTGTGGCCAGGGTGATACCCAGGGTTGACAGCATCCCAACAGCGGCAAAGCCGATACCATAAACACCCCATGAAAAGTCCTGGAAGCCGCCCGCAAATCCGTATGCGGCAATGATAGCTATTGATATGACCAGAACCGGGATCCAGGTCGATTGCATACCGACGGCAATACCTTCGATGATTGTTGTTGCAGGCCCCTGCTGTGTCTGTTTTGCAATGCCTTTGGTAGGCTTATACTCATCAGATGTGAAGTATTCCGTTGACTGGCCAATGATGACTCCAGCAACAAGACCTGCGACCACGGCGCCAAAGACACCCCATGTGATCCAGCCGGTAGCTGCCATTATGGCAATTGCCACCAGTATCAGGGCCGAACTGCCGCCTGTTCCAAGCAGAAGTGCATTCAGCAGGTTCTTCTGTGTAGCCTGCTCCCTGGTTCGTACCATGTAAACACCGGCAATTGAGAGCAGAATTCCTATTGCAGCAACGATCATTGGCGAAATGACAGCCTTGATCTGATCACCGCCTGCAACTATTGGCAGGGCTGCTCCGAGAGCTGCCGTTGCAAGTATAGATCCGGCATATGATTCGTAAAGGTCAGCACCCATACCTGCCACGTCGCCTACGTTGTCACCAACGTTGTCAGCAATTGTTGCTGGGTTACGGGGGTCATCCTCGGGGATGCCGGCCTCAACCTTTCCTACGAGGTCAGCGCCAACGTCAGCAGCCTTGGTGAAAATACCGCCGCCCACACGTGCAAAGAGAGCCTGTGTTGAGGCACCCATCCCGAAGGTAAGCATAGTTGCAGTGATCTCAATCATCTTCTGATGGTCAGTGGTGCCGGGATGTACGAAAGTAAGACCAGCCCATTTCCATCCTTCAAGCATGTTTTCAGGACTGAAAACCAGGAAGTTCAGTACGAGGAACCAAAGAACAATGTCAAGCAGTCCGAAACCGACCACTATTAGTCCCATCACGGCACCGCTTCGGAAGGCAATCTTAAGCCCTCTGTTGAGTGACTCGGAAGCTCCCTGGGCTGTCCTTGATGAGGCATTGGTTGCAGTTCTCATGCCCAGGTATCCGCAGAGGCCGGAGAAGAACCCACCTGTGAGGAAAGCCAGCGGTACGAAGGGGTTCTGTACCCCCATGTAAGCCAGGATGAAGAGGAGGATCACAAGAACAATAAAGACCTTGAACACAACGCTGTACTGGCGCTTGATATAGGCCATCGCACCTTCTTTGACATATCCGGCAATTTCCTGCATCCGGTCACTGCCGGCAGGTGCCTTCATCATGCTCCTGTAGAATATCCATGCAAAGAGCAATGCCAGCACCGCTGCGACAGGTGCTATCCAGAACAAACTACTGATCATAAGCTTAGGTTTTTTTAAGATTTGAGCTACAAAACTAATCAGTTTTTTAACATTACCTAATCAGCCTTACTAGTTATCATTTTTTGTTTTTCACGTACTTATCGAGCCACCTGAGATACTCCCAGTGCATATGCAGCAGTGACTCACGGGCTGAATATCCGTGGGCCTCATGGGGCAGCAGTACGAGCCTGGTGATTGCACCCGCTCCCTTGAGAGCAGCATAATACCTCTCGCTCTGGATAGGGAATGTTCCCTGGTTGTCATCGGCCATACCGTGTATCAGCAGCAGCGGATCCTTGACCTTTGTGGCATGCGTGAAGGGCGACATCAGCAGGTACAGCTCAGGGTCCTCCCAGAAACTGCGGCGCTCATTCTGAAAACCGAACGGAGTCAGAGAGCGGTTATAGGCGCCGCTGCGTGCGATACCTGCGGCAAACAGCCTCGTATGTGAAAGGAGGTGTGCCGTCATGAAGGCACCGTAAGAATGGCCGCTCACAGCAACCCGCTTCGGGTCGGTGACACCCATCTCAACAGCCTTGTTTATTGCTGCTTCGGCATCAGCCACAAGCTGTTCAACAAAAGTGTCATTCGGCTCCTTCCCGCCGACACCCACAATCGGGAAACTGGCGTCATTGAGCACGGCATACCCCTGCGTGACATAAACAAGCACAGAAGAAGGACTTATCCTTGTGAAGGTATAGGGAGAACCGCTCACCTGTCCGGCCATTGAGGGATCATTGAATTCGCGCGGATAGGCCCACAAAATAGTCGGCAGTGGCCCCTCCTTCGTCTTGTCGTATCCTGCCGGGAGGTAAAGGGTGAATGAGAGGTCAATGCCGTCGTTGCGCTTATAAGTGACAAGTTCCTTATGTACCCCGGCCAGTTGCGGATAGGGATTCTCAAATGTAGTTACCTGTTTCAGGGTTCCCTTGCGGAGATCGCGGATGAAGTAGTTCGGTACCTCTGTCACTGACTGCCGTGTTGTCAGCAGAAGGCCGCGGACCGGATCAATGAATTCACTTACAGTTTCATAATAGGGAGCCTCTGAGCGCCACAACCTCGTTGTTTTGCCCGTCTTCAGATCATATTTGTCCATGAACGGCCTGTCGCCCTCAGGAGAAGCTCCGGGGCCGGAGAGGTACAGGCTCCTCCCCTTGTCGGCTGTCAGCAGCACTGACCTGCCCCATGTGTTTGGCACCGTTACCGGGAAGCCGGGGTTGTTGTACCTGTCATCAGAGTTTAGTTCCCATACCTTCTTCAGTGTACCCTTCGGATCTGAAGGAGCAAATGTGGAAGTCACCCTTACGCGTGTCTTCGAGAGCCCTTCCATGACCATCGCGAGATTGTCATTTCCCCAGATGATCCCCTGGAATCGTTTCTCAGTTGCAATGAACGGTGCAGCGTCGCCGGCAAACGGGGCCTCAAGGCTGAATACCTGGTCATGGTACTGCATCTCCTTTGCATGATAATCGCCGCCGTCGAGTGCCTCAACCCACAAAAGTGATGCAGGCCTGTCGCTGCGCCAGCTGTAATTCCTGGGGCCGGGATTGACAACGTCATATCCCCTCGGAAGGTTCTCCTGGAGAGGTTTCTCAAGCAGGCGCCTGACCATATTCCCCTGCAGGTCCCATATTTCAGTCCGGGACGGGAAATAATAATAGGGCACCACATATGAGAACGGCCTGCCTGTGATTGTTACAAGGAACCATTTACCGTCGGGTGAGGGGGAAACATCGGTAATCATTCCTTTGCTCCCGAAGGCGGTTGAAGCACTGCCATCCCATCTCACAAGTTCGGAAGTGGCATAATATTCAAAAATCTTTTCATCGTCAGGGGTCTGGAGGAGGTCCTGGAATGTGCGTGACTCTCCCCGCACGCCGTCACTCTCCTGGACCGAGGGACCGGCAGGTACCGTTGATGCAACGGGGGCTTTGCCCCTGCCGCGCAGCGTCCTGAGGTAAATAAGGGATCCGTCAGGCAGCCACTCCATCGATCCGCGGAACAGGCCGTTGAGACCTTCATCTATCTTGCGGGCAGTCAGAGTGGCGGCATCGGCAACCCACAGTTCAATGGTGTTGTCAGTTGTGTTTGTAAATGCAAACTGCCTGCTGTCGTTTGACCATGTCACTCCTCCAATCCGGGGTTCGGCCGGAAGGCCCTTGATTTCACCCAGGAGAGTGCCGTCAATCTTCATGGCCGTGATCCTGTTCACCGACTGACCTCTGCTCGGGCCGTTTGTCGAGGGATCGAACCTTATACCCCCAAGCCGGAACTCGGGCTGCGAAAGATCAGCAATCGTGGGCAGACCCGGACGATACAGAAGCAGCATCGAGGTATTGTCAGGGCTGAGGTTCACTGAAGGAGTCAGGGGTGCATCAATCAGTGAGACGATAGCTTCCGGAGGGAGCTGGTATCCGTTTTTATCCTGTGCGGTTGCCAGTACTGCTGAAACGGCAAGGATGATGATGAAAAGAACTTTGCGCATAATGATAATCAGTTTTGTTGACTCTCAAATTTAATCTTCTCAATTCAAGATGAGAAACCAAATATGCGCTATTATTGTTTTTTAACTTTATCCCTGATTTTTAATAAACAGGCCTGACAAAGAGATGAAAAACGAATTCGGAACCGACCTGTCGGCGGCACTGAAGGTGCTGAGAAGCGGAGGTGTCATACTTTACCCCACTGATACTGTATGGGGGCTGGGCTGTGATGCCACGAATGCGATGGCAGTGAAACGGATATTTGAGATAAAGCAGAGGGCTGAGAATAAAAGCCTGATCATCCTCGTCAACTCCGTTGCGATGCTTGAGAGGTATGTTTCCAATCCGCCTGAGGTAGCCCTGGAGATGGCTGAGCTTTCCGAAAGGCCTCTGACGGTGGTATATGACAGCGGCAAAAGCCTGGCTGAGGGGGTGGCTTCCGCAGACGGATCCGTTGGTGTCAGGGTATGTACCGAGCCTTTCTGTGATGCACTGATCGATTACCTGCGCAAACCCCTGGTGTCAACATCTGCAAACATCAGCGGCAGCAGTGCCCCGGCAATATTCGACGAGATAAGTGAGGAGGTTAAGGCTGCTGTTGATTATGTATGCCTCTGGAGACAGGATGACCGAAGCAGGGCCCGGCCCTCTTCGGTCATCAAAGTATCCGGAAACGGTGTGGTGAAGATCCTCCGCGAGTGATTATTTCATCCGCACCTTGCCTGACCCTGAAACAGCGGCATCAATCTTCGGGTTGCCCGAATACAGGACACTGCCGCTGCCCGAGATAGATGCATTCAGCTTTTCCGTCACACGGCAGTCGCAACTGCCGCTGCCGGAAATCCTTGCTTCCAGGACGTTAATCGCAGTAGCCTCCCCCTGGTAATCACCGGAGCCTGAGATTGAAATTTCAAGCTTTTTGATGGTGCCATTCCCGGCCACATTGAGACTGCCTGATCCGGATATGGCGCACACGACTTCCCCCAGGGCCACATCACGTATGAATGCCTTGCCGCTCCCGCTGATGGCCACCTCAAGCTCATCCCCCAGGAGCGGGTCATTGACCCTTACGCTCCCTGAGCCCGAAACACTGATGCCATCAATTGCAGGCATGGTTATCCGCACAATAACCTTTCTGTTCCCGGAATCAAACCATTTATCCCTTCTGATCCTCAGCTCATCCCCGACCACTTCAGTTATGATCTCATTGATATAATCCCTGTCGCCTTCAAGTTCAACCCTGTAATCCTTTCCCAGGGTGATGAGGGCTTCGCCTGAAACGGCGAATGAGACCTCGCTGAAGCCTGAAACCTGCCTCTTTTCTGTATAGGCTGTCTGTGCCCTTGAAGCCTGAGCGGCAAATATCATTAAGACTGCTAAAATCAGGATTTTTTTCATGTTTGCTCCGTTTTTATTATTGGTTCTATACGAAAAAGACGGAAAGATTTCCCGTTTGCTGCACGCGAACAGAAAAGTGCTGCGATGAGTCAGTCATTGAGTCTGATAAGACCCTCGGGCAATGCCATGGTGATGGCTTTATGTCTTTTATCTACGGAGACGATGAGGTCAGGGTGCAGGGGGATATACACTTCCGTGCCCATGATCAGTGCTACGGCCATCAGTTGGCCGGGGTTCCGGATGATTTCGGTGATGGTGCCGGAGAGGCCGGTTACTGTATCAGTCAGGGTGAATCCCTCAAGAGCTTTAAGGTCATCTTCCGGTTCTTCCCTGCGGTCTGTGAGTACCTCGCATCCGCGAAGATGGGCTACAGATTCCGGGGTGAGGTAATCGTCAAATGATATTATGAGGGTATCGGATGCATGGCAGTATGCTTCACGGGTAAAAAAGGGAACCGGTATCCCGTCTGTTACGACGAATACCGGTTCTCCCTGTTGCGGTTCCCCCGTGATGCCGCGCTCGCTTCTCACCACCACGGCTCCCTCGAAGCCGTAGGTTTTTGTTATTCTGCCTATCGTTTTCATTATCCGGCGGCAGGGGGATTAACAGACCATGACTGGTCTATCAGTACTATTCTGCGGTCTCTTCCCTGGCGTCTGATGCTTCAGGAGCGGCCTCGGCATCAGTTGCTGCCTCTTCGGCGGCTGCTTCTGCTGTGGCTTCGCCGGCTGCCTCGGCTGCGGCTGCCTTTGCGGCTGCCTCTGCTTCAGCGGCGAGGGCTGCTGCCTTCTTTGCTATCTCGGCTGCCCTGGCTTCCTTGACTGCCTTTTCGGCATCAAGTTTCTTCTTGCGAAGTTCTTCTCCAATCTTCTCGAGGCCGGACTTCTTAAGTTCGATCTTCTCTTCCTTGCCTTTCAGCCATTCATTAAAGCGGCGGTCGGCTTCAGCTTCGTCAAAAGCGCCTTTCTTCACTCCGTCGAGGAGATGTTTCTTCATCATGACACCCTTGTATTTAAGGATTGCCCTGCATGTGTCTGTAGGTTGCGCGCCGTTCTGCAGCCATCCCAGTGCCTTCTCGAAGTTGATGTCGATTGTTGCCGGGTCAGTGAGCGGATTGTAAACTCCGATCTTCTCAATGAATCTGCCATCACGTGGCGACCTGCTATCTGCTACCACCACGTGGTAGTAGGCCTGCTTCTTGCGGCCCTTCCTAGCTAATCTGATTTTTACTGACATTTAAAAAATTAAGTTTAAGGTTTTACCTGTTAATCTGAAATGAGGGTGCAAATTTAAGACTAAATTTCTTATAACCAATTGATATTGCAAATATAAATTCCATGAAACATTCAGGCGGTTACAGCAACGGGGCAGCAACCCTGTGTTACTGCCCCGTTAAAGCTTATTGATTCAGGCTGCTAATTATAACCCGGGTTCTGATCTTCATCGTTGATGAATTCATTGGCATCAATCTCGATCTCGGGGATCGGGTAAATGAGCTTTGGTGAAGTTGCATCAAGATGTTTAATGGGAGACCATCCCGGACCCTGTATCTGTGGACGATCAAGAGGTAATCCGAGTCTGAGGATGTCGGTTATACGG
>JAKAXP010000348.1 GCA_021816545.1 Bacteroidota bacterium | reverse complement strand
TTCCGATCTTGATGCTGTAATTATTGATACTCCTCCGGTGGGCATAGTTACAGATGCGCTGCTGCTTAACCAGCTTGCAAATGTCACCCTGTTCGTCGTCCGCCAGCGTTACACCACCAGGGGGTCAGTACAGCTTCTTGATGAAATCTTCCGTAAGGGAGAGATGTCAAATGTTGCCCTTATCATTAATGATATTTCAACCTCGGGGTATTACGGTTATGGCCTGCGGTACGGTTACTCGCTGGGATACGGAAGCCGATACTATGACCCTGGAAATTACTACACAAAAGGAAACGGGAAATCCTCCGGTTACTACACAAACGACTGACCCTGCCCCTGACACTAAGACTTTCAGACTTTCAGACTATCAGACTTTCAGACATTCATCATCCCATGAAAACCAAACTGATCCTGTTTTTATTGCTTGTTTCGGTTACCGCCACCCAGGCCCAGTCTGTCCGGCGTATTGCAAAAACACCAAGGGTGACGTATGACTGGCAGCCCGGATATGTAAATATTATTGAGCTGGCCGGAGGATCGGGACTCAGCGCCACTGTGTTTCCATATTCAAAGTATTATTTTGGAATTACTACAGTCAATGGTTATCAGTTTACAAGGAATATGAAAGCCGGCATTGGTGTAGGTATTCATTTGCACAATGAAGCCTCTCTGTTCCCGGCATTCATTGATGCACGGTACAGCTTCGATGCCCAGAATTGGGTTCCATTTGTTGCCGCGGCAGGCGGACTTGCCCTCAATTTCAAGGACCTGGAAAGCCGTACCTGGATGTTCCTGAATCCTTCGGTGGGGATCAGGTATGTAGCAGCAAAAAGGACTGCTGTCACTTTCTCAGCCGGCCTGATGTCAATGACGGGAGAAGGTACCCGTCATTCATTTGTAAGCTTCAAGGCGGGGATGGAGTTCAAATCAAGAAGAAGCTATTGATTATAATGGCACCCGGTTATCAGTTTACCCGTGTCAAGCTTCGCTGATTACGGAAAGCCGGCCGGAGCAACAGACCTTTCCACCGCTGCCTTAAACAGTTATTCACAAGGTTGTTCTGCAATTAAACAGATTACTAAATATCTATCTAAATAATATTTTGTAAATTGGAACCCAAAGTCACCGAAATTTTAAAAAGGACCATCATGAAAAGACTTTTAACTGTTCTCGCCATCCTGATTTTCGCATCATCGTTTGCAGGTGCACAGATTGTGACCGAACGCTGCTGGCACCTGGATAAGGTTCAGTTCCTTGAACACAGGCAGGACTTCTGGCGAAGTCACAAATTGTTTACAACTGCTCCAAATCCATCCACCGGGATATCCGGCGGTTTCTACAATCTGACCGAGGCACAGTACGGTTTCGGGCTGGCAGGTACCGAGCCACCATTTTCAAACCATTATGCCGGCGTTACTATGGTGAACGGATGGCGCTTCGGAAACGGACTGGCAGTGGGAGTGGGCGTCGGATATTACGGTTATAATGATGGTTATGGCATTCCCCTGTACGGTGATGTGAGATATTATATCGGCAGGCAGAAGAACCAGATCTTCCTCATGGGATCAGGTGGCTTTCTGATGAATTTCGAGAATTTCAAAGACTTTTCAAGAGTCTTTTTTAACCCGGGAGCAGGGCTGATAATCCCTGTAGCAAAGAGTGTTAAACTCTCTTTCGCAGTCGGACTCCTGACCCAGTATAACAGGAGCTACTTTGAGATGACTGACCCCTGGGGCAGATATCGCGATTCTTTCATCAACATGAAACTTGGCCTGATGTTCGGTAAATAAACTACTGCAGAAGTACTTACCAGGCAACTTTTTCGTTTAAATAAAACTGAACGAAATTTTGTTTTTTGGATTCAGTAATTTCTCATTAACATAATAATACAGTGATGAAAAGAATCCTGATACTGGCAATCTTTGTTATAACGGGAGCATCTCATGCTTCCGGGCAGGTGGTTACTGAACGCTGCTGGCACCTTGATAAACTGCAATTCCTTGACCAGAGGCAGGATTTTTGGAGGAGCCATAAGATTTTCACAACCGCGGCACAACCATATGCAAGGACAGTTGGAGGATTATACAGCCTGACCGAAGGACACTACGGTTTTGGATTGGCGGTTATTGAGCCTCCCTTTGCTCGTTACTATACAGGTGCCACCACAGCTCTTGGCTGGCGCTTCGGAGGCGGGTTTGCCCTGGGCGGAGGCATCGGGTACCTGAAGTACAACGAGGGTTACACTTTACCCCTCTATGCTGACATAAGATATTTTACGGGTAGCCAGCGCGTCAGGTTCTTTGTTGCCATGCCTGCGGGATTTATGCTGAACTTTGACAATTTCCGTGATTATTCAAGAGTCTTTGGTAATCCCAGCCTCGGGCTTATTGTGCCTGTTTCCAGAAATACCCATCTCTCTTTTTCCGCCGGACTTTTAACCCAGATTGACAGGGAGATCTTTGACAACCCTGATTTCAATGGTGCCTGGCATGACAGCTTCATTAACCTGAAACTCGGCCTGCTATTCAGCAAATAAATCAGCACCCAGACCTTCAGACGTCAGACTTTCAGACCTTCAGACTTTCAGACTTTCAGACCTTCCTATGCTCCTCGACCTCATTGTCGGCGCACGCCCAAACTTCATGAAGATCGCACCCGTAATAAGGGAGATCAAAAGGAGGGCTGCCTCTGGCGAAACAACCGACTTCCGGCTTGTACATACGGGGCAGCATTATGACCGCAACATGAGCGGCTCCTTCTTC
>JAKAXP010000044.1 GCA_021816545.1 Bacteroidota bacterium | reverse complement strand
ACGGTGTTGACCTCATCGAAAACGGAGGCAGGCCTACCGGTTACAATGTCAGCCGTACCGCTCTTCCTGTTTACACTCTCACCTTCGAGCAGAAGCACTACAAGTGGCCGATTCCGCTAAGTGATGCGCTGATGTTCAAGGAGTTCAAACAGAACCCGGGTTGGTAATAATCAAAATCTGGTCAATATAGCGAAAGATGAAAGTTATGAAAAACAATATATTAAGAAAGGTATTGGTTGTCACTGCCATGCTGATGCTGCTGGTTGGCAGCAGTGCCTTCGGGCAGGCAAGGGAGATACCGAAAACCACCGTGAAAGGCACAGTGGTTACCAGCCTGGATCAGCCTGTGAAGGGTATAGTAGTCAAATCCTTCAATACGAACCAGTCAGCTGTGACTGATGCACAGGGTAACTTCGAGATTGCAGTAACTGCCGCTGACGCGGACAGGCTGTCAATCGACTGCAAGGGTTATAAGGTAAGTGTTGTTGAGGTTGCCCCGGGCACAACAGTGGTCAGACCGATCAAACTTGAGGAGTACCGTTTTGTAAACGGAAACAACTCGGTTGCCCTGCCATACAGGGATATAACCAGTGACCGCAACGTATCAGCCATTACCACAATCACCGGTGATGAGCTGATGTCTTACCCCTCAGCCTCACTCCTTGAAGCTCTTTCGGGCAGATTGCCCGGCCTTACAATAGAGCCCTTCTCCACTGTTCCCGGATATGAATCATTCGGTGCATATATAAGAGGTACCGGTGCAACAATTTATGTTGACGGTATCATGCGTGATATTACCGGTCTCTCTGCTTCTGAAGTTCAGGAGGTACAGGTTATCAGGGATCTTTCCGGCAGGGCCGTTCTCGGCCTTTCGGGATCAGGACCAGTGATCTGGATCACAACCCGCAAGGGGAGCAGCTTCAACCGTGAGATGAAAGTGAATGCAGAATACGGGATCAGTACCCCTGCAACACTGCCAAAGTACCTCGATGCATACAACTATGCAACATTGCTGAATGAGGCACTGGAAAATGACGGCTACGAGGCATGGTACACACCTGCTGACCTGGCTGCATACCAGAACCACACAAACCTCCTTACCCATCCCGATGTGGACTATTACGGAGAATATGTTGCCAAAACCGCTCCCTTCCGCAGGGCAAGCGTGAGCTTCGAGGGTGGTGACAAGAGGGTTACCTACTTCTCAATGTTTGATTATGTAGGTGGCGCAGGCCTTGAAAACGTCGGAGAGAAGGTGAAGAATGACAGGTACAAGCTGCGCGGCAATGTGGCAATTCAGCTGAATGACTTTATGAAACTCAGCATCAACATTGCTGCCTCACTCAACAAGCAGCGGTTTGCCAACGTCTCTTCAGGTGCAGGTGTATACAACATGTTCAACGTTATATCAGTATACCCGTCGAATGCACACCCAATCTATGCTGACACTCTTCTTATCAGGAGTGACAACTTCCCGATCAACCTCACGAATGAGCTGGCTTATTCAGGATTTGGTGACGGAACGATTCTCAATGCCCAGAACAATGCCAGGCTTGAAATTGACCTTGGCAGTGTTGTGAAGGGTCTGACAGCATTCGGAAATGCAGCTTTTGATGTTTCAAATACAATCATCAACAGCAAGGGCGGGACTGAAGCACTGTACAGGCTTGAAGGAGTCACACCGGTCAGGGTTGTTGAAAAGGTTGTGGTTCCCAATATGGGACTTGGAAACTTTGATGTACTCAAGAGGACTGCCGGATATGCCGGGCTTAACTATGACCGTGATTTCGGAAAGAGCTCACTGACAGCAGATGCAGTATTCTATGCTGCCCTTGAAGAATTCACATCAGATGATGACTGGTACCAGCCCTCGAAGGTTGAAGATCTCTCAATGAGGCTCAACTACGGGTTTGACAACAGGTATGTTGCGCAGCTTGACCTGGTTTACTCAGGCAGCAACAGGATGCCGGCAGGAAAGAGGTTCTCCCTCTATCCCACCGCCGGCCTGGCATGGATTGCCAGCAATGAAAAGTTCCTGAGCGAGAGCAAGACAGTTGATTTCCTGAAGGTTTACGGTTCTGCCGGCATCATGGGGATGAATGACTATTACCTGCAGGGTTACAACCCGTTCTACCTGCATGAGACTCTCTGGACCCTTTCAGGAGGATGGAGTTCAGGTGTTGCATCAAACAGGGGTGAAAACGTTGATATTTACAGGCTTGTTCAGACTGCCAGTGAAGATTTCGTGCTTCCCAAGAGGCGCTTCATCAACACCGGTGTCCAGGCTCAGCTCTTCGGAAAGGCTCTTGATGTTGAAGTGAACTACTTCAATGAAAAGAACTATGACAAGATATCAAACAAGAGTGCTTCGACTCCTTCAATCATTGGCAGCCCGCAGTTCCTGCCTGCAACCAATTACGGTGAAGATATGAGATGGGGTATTGACGGTCTTGTCCAGTGGAAGAAGAGTATCGGCGACTTCAGGTACAGCATCGGCGGCAACGCAATGTACATGAGGGGCAAATACCTTGTTGTCGATGAACCGGCAGCTCTTCCGGAATATCAGAAGAGAACGGGCACAGATATGGATGCATTCTGGCTTTACCAGTCAGAAGGCCTCTACCAGACTGAAGGTGAGATTACCTCTAGAGGTGTCACCCAGAGCTGGGGCGCACTTCAGCCCGGTGACATCAGGTATGCTGACATCAACGGTGACGATGTGGTTGACGAACTTGATGTCCAGGTAACAGATTACCACTCCCCGAGGTTCTTCTACGGCCTCAACCTGTCTGCAGGTTACAGGGGATTCGGCATCTACGCACTTGGCCAGGGTGAAGCTGACGGCAGTGTCATGCTTTCAAACAACAGGTATTTCATGGTAAACGGCACCGGTCAGAACTATTCAGAACTGATGCTTGACAGGTTCCCGGTTACAAATGATTACCCGAGGCTCACGACTGTATCTCAGAACAACTACCAGTATTCGACATTCTGGGTTGCAAAGGCTGCATACTTCAGGCTGAAGAATATAGAGGTGAGTTATACTTTCCCGGTCAATGCTTCGCGCAAGCTGGCTATGAATGATCTGAGGATCTATGTAAGGGGAACCAACCTTGCAGCTCTGTCTTCACTGAAGAAATACAGTGTTGATCCTGAGAATATCAATGCCGGAATTACAGGCTATCCGCTGTTCAGGACCATAACCGCAGGGCTTTCCTGTAAGTTTTAATGCTAAAACCGATCGATACTATGAAACGAACGATAATATTTCTCCTTACGGCAATCTTAGCGGTCTCTTGCGAGTTTCTTGATCCAAGGCCGATAGAGGATCTCACAACCGATGAGCTCCTGAGCAATGCCGACTACGGGGAGGGGTTGCTGGCACAGGCTTACGCAATCCTCAATACAGACTACATTGACTTTACTGAGTACTACACTGACAATGCTGTCCCTGCAGTACCCGGGACCAACTCGCTTGCCCTGGGCAACTGGACCGTGCAGAATACACCGATAGGTGAGTGGGATGCATGGTATGAGGCCATCGGATACCTGAACATGTATCTCAGGGACTGCAAGAACCTGCTTTACAGTGTATCAGACCCGACTCTCAACAAGACGCTTCAGAAGCAGAGGAGAGGTGAGGCCTTCTTCATGAGGGCATGGTATGAGTGGCTTCTTCTCAGGACCTACGCA
This sequence comes from Bacteroidota bacterium, assembly GCA_021816545.1. Classification (GTDB taxonomy): domain Bacteria; phylum Bacteroidota; class Bacteroidia; order Bacteroidales; family VadinHA17; genus SR-FBR-E99. Next base: position 9,188 of record JAKAXP010000044.1, on the reverse strand, counting down.
GGTTATCCTGCAGGCGGCAGTGAATGCCTCGGGTTCCCGATAGTCACCGATGTGCTTACAACCTCTGACAATCTTGACCGTCCGCGTAACACATATGAGGAGTGTGTGGCACAGATAGCAAAGGACTGTGATTCCGCAATCGTGCTTCTGCCCAAGTGGTATAACGGAAGTGCATCGTACAACAACAACTCCAATGCCGGCAGGGGCAGTGCGATGGCTGCATGGGCTCTCAAGGCAAGGGTTTACCTTTACGCTGCCAGCCCCGCTTACAGCCCATCGACGCAGGACCTCTGGATCCGCGCTGCACAGGTTGCTCATGATGCAATGGTGTATTACGGAGGAAACAACCTTCATGACTTTGATTATACAACAAACAACAGCGGGAGCCTTAACAACATCTGGATTCAGCCGGAGTATTCTTCAAACAACTGGGAATACTCTTACTATCCGCCCTCACTCTACGGTGCAGGATCATGCAACCCGTCGCAGAACCTTGTTGACGCGTTCCCGGCAAGCAACGGTTACCCGATAACCGAAGCCACACTTTACAATCCTTCCAATCCTTATGCCAGCCGTGACGGCCGTTTTGAGAGGTTTATCTTCAGGAACGGAGCCAACTACAACGGAACGGTCATTCAGACATACACTGGCGGAGCCGATGCCCCGGGCGGCCTGAGTCTTCAGGGTACACGTACAAGTTATTACCTGAAGAAACTGCTGAACAAAAACGTCAGGCTCACCCCAGGTAATGTCTCAACAAGCTATCGTTTCAAGGTATTCCTCAGCAAGACAGAGCTTTACCTTAACTTCATCGAGGCTGCCAACGAGGCTTACGGACCGAATGACGCAACCCTTGGTTTCTCGGCAAACTCGGTGCTTGCACTTATCAGGAACAGGGCTGGTATAGACTCTGATCCTGCCACTTCAGGACAGCAGGATGCCTACAGGCTTGCACAGGCTACTGCCGGAAAGGATGCATTCAGGGAACTGGTACGCAATGAAAGGCGCCTTGAACTTTGTTTCGAAGGTCACCGTTTCTGGGATATCAGGAGATGGAACCTGCCTCTTGACCATACGATTGAGGGCGTTAAAATCACCAAGTCAAATCTTCCTGAGCCGACAAACCTCGCACTGGGTGCACTGGTATCAACTGATTACTGCTCATCATGGGAAAGACTCTCAGCTGTGAATGACGGTTTTGAACCCACTTCATCGACAGATAACACACACCGCAAATTCGGAAACTGGAACAGTTCAAATGACTGGGGCTGGATACAGTATGACTTCGCTGAGCCAAAATCAATCGCAAAATCAGAAATTTACTGGTTCACAGACGGTGGCGGTCTTCTCCTTCCGGATGAAGTATACATTGAGTATTATAATGCGGGAACCGGTTCATGGGAGCGTGTTCAGAATCCTTCAGGATACCTTGTGGCAGCAAACAGCTGGACTACCACGGTGTTCAACCCGGTTGTGACTACAGGAATCCGTATCAATTTCATCAGCCACACTGAATCGGTTGGTGTGATTGAATGGAGGGTATGGCCCATCAACTATGACACCTATGAGTATGTCGATGTTGAGACACACACCTTCCAGGATTACATGAGATATATCCCGGTACCCTACAATCAGACACTCATAATGAGTAATTTGAAACAAAACAGTGGATGGTAGAATTTCTTTCCTAACGGAGAAGATAAAAAAGGAAATATGAAAAAGATATTTGCAATACTGATAATGGCAGTCGTTCTGACAGGTTGTTACGAAGACTTCAGAACAGACTATCCTTACACCACTGTTGCCTTTTCAACGGCCACCGGCGGTCTCAGCACTGCCGGTGAGCTGGGAAGGACGGTGGTCGTGGGTGAAGGACTCAAGCTTGATATAGGTGTATATCTTGCCGGGGTTCTTGAGAACAAGGAGGAGCGGATAGTTCGCTACACTATTGATCCCTCACTGCTGGCAGGCACATCATATGAGCTGATGCCGACGAACTACTACACGCTCAGCGACATCAACCAGATGATCATTCCCGCCGGGGAGTACATCGGCAGGCTGACGGTGACACTTGATTCGGTCAGGTTCCTTAATGATCCTGATGCAATCAACTACCACTACGCGATTCCGATCAGGCTGACCCAGACCACGGCTGACAGCATAAATGCTGATCATGATACCAAGATTTTGGTTATCAAGTACATTACAAGGGTCGAGGGCTTCTACAATCACACAGGCACATATACAACCTTTGATGAGACAGGTGCGCAGATGAGCAGCGGCTCAATGACAAGTGTGATCTCGGCCCAGTCAATCTCACGTGATTCCGTTTCTGCAAACGGTATACTGCATCTTTACGGAGCCGGTTACACAATGAATTACAGGATTCATCCGGATAATACCGTTACATGGCGGAAGCTTCCCAATCCTCCGCCTACAATGGTTAACCTGGCAACAGAGTTTCCGCCAACAGTCACAACTGACTATGTATCTGGATGGGAGACACTCTCAGCTGTCAATGACGGCAAGGTCCCGGCAAAGTCAGTGAATGATTACACATATCCGAAGTTCGGTAACTGGAACAGTGCCAATGACTGGGGATGGATACAGTATACATTTGCAAGACCATACAGGATATCTGCATCCAATATATTCTGGTGGAGTGACGAGGGTGGTCTGCTCTTCCCGACTGATCAGCGCGTTGAGTATCTCAACATGTCAACGAATACCTGGGAGGTAGTACCGAATCCGGTTGGCTACGGGGTTGAGCCTGATAAATTCAACGTCACAAGGTTTGATGAAGTTACCACCAATTCTATCAGGATCTATTTCATCAACTCATCAGAATCAGTCGGTATATCCGAGTGGCAGGTGATGGGTATCGGTGACCCGATGACGCCTGAGGAGAGGCCGATAGCCGATGTGCTGCCAAACGGCGCCAACACATGGGATCCGGCAACAAGCACAATGACACTGAACTACAAGGTTATCTATGAAGAGGCCACCTATTATACAAATGCAAGTTCAAAGCTTGTATGGCGTAACCGTATAAGAGACGGGGTCAATGAGTGGAGAAGGTAGTTGTATGGATTTTGGGTTTTAGTTTGGAAGTAAAAGGCCGCTTTTTACCGGCCTTTTACTTTTATATATTAGTTAATTAACAAATTTTAGCAATCCGGGATGAGAAAACTACAGATCATTCTTGCAGCAGCGCTGATCATCACCTCCTGCACAGCAAACAGGGGACAGGTCAGCATCATTCCCAATCCCTCGGCAGAGGAAGGGACAGGTTCAACCGTGACCGGCTGGAATGCCGAGACACAACGGGGCGGCATGATCGCCTTCTATGACTACGAATCCCATCAGGGTAAGCGTAGCCTGATGCTCAACAGCACCAGGCCGGCAGGGGGTAGATGGATGACAAAGGTGCAGCTGAAACCATGGTCTGAGTACAGATTTACCGGGTGGGTTAAGACAGAAGATGTCGAGGCCCGCAGCGGGAAGGGGGCCGGATTCAGGTTTGACGGAGTTGAAGCTGAATATACCGGGCTTTCTGGCACCAATGACTGGACAATGGTTGAGCTGTTAGTTAAGACAGGGAACGACGACTCGTTCGTTCTCTCATGCCTCCTTGGCATTGACGGTCCTGCTTCAGGAAGAGCATGGTTTGATGACATGTCGCTGGAACTGGTTTCTTCAGAAACCCTGAACACGGCAGTCAGCATTGACCTTGCTGACAGGAAGGAACCGATGTCTGAGTATATCTATGGGCAGTTCATTGAACATCTCGGGAGGTGCATCTACGGAGGCATCTGGGCTGAGATGCTTGATGACCGCAAGTTCTGGTACACTCCCGGCGACAGGGAGTCGCCGTGGCAGGTGAGGGGAAAGCGTGATCTCTTTTCAGTTGACAGGGTTGCCCCGTTCACCGGAGACAAGACCCCGGTACTGGCAGTTGACGGCTCCGGTGCTGCAGTGATGCAGCAGTCGGGACTCGGTCTCAGGCCTGACCTTGGGTATAACGGCCATTTGGTCCTTAAGGCATCTCCCGGCATAACGGCGGTCAAAGTCACCCTGACCTGGGGTGAGGAGTCGCAGACAGTCACTATAGATAAGCCTGGCAGCAGCTTCGCTTCCTACCCGGTTGAATTTCATTCCGGTAAGCTGAATCACAATGCAACGCTTGCTATCGAGCCGGTGGGAAACGGAAAACTGTGGGTAGGCACTGCCAGCCTGATGCCATCGGACAATATTGAGGGATTCCGGTCAGACGTGATCGCCCTGCTGAAGGAGCTCAACGCACCTGTGTACAGGTGGCCGGGAGGCAACTTTGTCAGCGGGTATGACTGGAAGGACGGCATCGGTGACCGCGACAGGCGTCCGCCGCGAAAGAACCCGGCATGGCAGGGTGTTGAACACAATGATGTTGGCCTCCATGAGTTCATGACCTTCTGCAAAATTCTGGGCACTGAGCCTTACATAGCAGTGAACGCCGGACTTGGCGATTCAAAACAGGCACGGGAAGAGGTTGAATACTGCAACGGTTCGGCTGAGACGCCAATGGGGAAACTCAGGGCCGCCAACGGCCATCCCGAGCCGTGGCATGTGAAGTGGTGGTCTATCGGCAACGAGATGTACGGCGATTGGCAACTGGGACACATGTCCACCGATGATTTTGTCAAAAAGCACAACGCCTTCGCCGATGCGATGAGGAGTGTAGATCCGGACATCAAACTCATCGCCGTGGGCGAGCTTGGTGACTGGGACCGCATGGTGCTTACAAACTGCTCCGAGAGTATGGACCTTATCAGCGAGCATTTCTACCGCCAGGACTGGCACGGTGGCGGGCTGATGACACATGTGAAGCAGATACCTGATGCAATCAGGGAAAAGGCTGAGGCCCACCGACAGTACCGCAAGGAGATACCTCAGCTGCAGGGGAAAGACATCCGGATCTGCATGGATGAGTGGAACTACTGGTATGGCCCCCATATCTACGGCGAGCTGGGTACCCGCTATTTCATGCGCGATGCATTGGGAATAGCAGCCGGCCTGAACGAATACTCAAGGCAGAGTGACATGGTCTTCATGGCAAACTACGCCCAGACAGTAAACGTAATAGGTTGCATCAAGACAAACACAACCAGCTCAGTGTTTGACGCCACCGGGCAGGTTCTCAAGCTTTACCGGCAGCATTTCGGCACCGTCCCGGTTGCGATCAGCGGTGAAACAAGGCCGGTTGACATTGCTGCAACCCTTGACAGTGAAGGCAAAAAGCTTACAATCTCTGTTGTAAATGCCACCTGGGATGAGGTGAAGATACCGGTCACCCTGCTAAACGGCACTGTTTCCGGTGAGGGTGAATTATGGCAGGTAACGGCACCTGATGACATGGCCACCAACGAGCCAGGCAGGCCTGAAAATGTGAAGATTGTCGGTCCTGCACCGGTTCCTTCTCTTAAGGAGATCACTGTGGGGCCGGCAAGCATCAACCTGTTTGTATTCAACCTGAATGACTGAATGAATCATTATTGAATAATTGCTTAAAACAAGGGAAATGAGAAAAAACAGAATCATCCCGATCATGGCCGCCGCTCTCCTGGCGGTCATCATGATCCCGTCTTGTGCCACCGGCGGTTCCGGCAAGGACAATCTTGCAGTGCTGGCAAAAGGCGGACAGGTTACCCGCGGCGGCCAGAGGGAGATCAAAGAGCTCAATGACGGGCTTATTCCTGACAGTGTGAACAGCGACATGAGACGCTGGATGAACAATCCCAACAGGCCGCAGCAACGTCAGCAGGCACTGAATGTGATGCGCTACGAGTATGTATGGGAGCAGCCGGTGCAGATAGATGAGGCTGCCGTCTTCCTGTATGACTATGAGAGCTTTGTGAAGCTGCCACAGGCCTACAGGTTCAAGTACTGGAACGGGGATGAATATGTCGATGTGGAGAATGCTTCTGGTCTCGGACTTGAAAATGATAAGTTCAACCACACTACCTTCACCGGAGTTACAACATCCAGAATTCTCCTTGAGGTTGATTCTGTAGCCCGTTTTCTCTCTCCGGTACTCGAGTGGCAGGTCTTCAAGCCCGAGAACGCACCGGCAGTAGCACCGGTTATTAAAGCCGGCGGCGACCGTATGGTTGTAACAGGCGGCAGGACATACCTGACCGGCCTGATCAAGAGTGTTGATCCGCTGAAGAAAACACTCTGGACTGCTGAAGGGCCAGGGGCTGTAACCTTCGAGAATGCAAAGAGTGACACCACCACCGCCACGTTTACTGTTCCCGGTGACTATGTTCTTACATTATCATCACAGGCAGGGAAGATGAAATCATCTTCTTCACTGAAGGTCACTGTTGTCAATCCTCCCGAGGAGAAGAGGCTGGATGTCGTTTACACCCGCCGCTACAAGATTGACAATCCACTCTGGAATGACAGGGCTAAGGCTCTGATTGTTGACTGGATACCTCATTGCATCGCAATGATCGAGAGAACAGGTCTTGAAAGGGGTCAGGGAGGGCTTGACAACTTTATCGAGGCTGCGAAGGCGCTTCGCGGTGAACCGCACGGAAAGCATCTCGGGTATGTCTTCTCGAATGCATGGGTGCACCAGACTGTTGAATCGATGTGCATTGCACTGATGGTTGACCCGCAGGGCGACAAAGAGATCATTGCAGCACAGGAAAAGATGAGGAAGACCCTCGAAAAGTGGATACCCATAATTCTCGCAGCCCAGGAACCTGACGGGTACCTTCAGACTGCATTTACCCTCCGTGACACCACCAGGTGGAAGGAGAGATGGGCTCCCGAGACAAGGGGAAATCATGAAGGCTATGTGGCAGGATACTTTATCGAGTCTGCAATAAACCACTATACCCTCACCGAGGGGAGTGACACAAGGCTTTATGAAGGTGCAAAGAAACTGGCAGATTGCTGGGTGGCAAATATCGGTCCCGGCAAGAAAGAGTGGTTTGACGGTCACCAGGAGATGGAACAGGCGCTGGTCCGCTTCGGCCGGTTTGTGAATGACATGGAAGGCAACGGACGCGGTGACAGCTACATAGCCCTTGCCAAGTTCCTGCTTGACAGCCGCAAGGACGGTTCAGAGTATGACCAGAGCCATGTGCCTGTGCAGCAGCAGTATGAAGCTGTCGGCCATGCGGTCAGGGCAGTCTACAACTATTCAGGAATGGCAGACGTTGCCGCTGAAACAGGTGACACCGACTACCAGAGCGCCGTGATGTCTTTATGGGACAATATGGTTAATAAAAAATACTATGTGACCGGCGGTGTCGGCAGCGGTGAGACCTCAGAGGGCTTCGGCGGCAACTATTCGCTTGGTAACAATGCCTACTGCGAATCATGCTCAAGCTGCGGGCTGATTTTTTTCCAGCACAAGATGAACATTGCCTATCACGATGCAAAATATGCTGATCTGTATGAGGAGACTATTTACAATGCCCTTCTGGGATCAATTGACTTTGCAGGGAAGAACTTCTTCTATACTAACCCGCTGTCTTCAAACCACCTGCGATCAGACTGGCATGTGTGCCCCTGCTGTGTAGGCAATATACCCAGAACACTGCTGATGATCCCCACGTGGACCTATGTAAAGAGTGATGACGGCATCTATGTGAACCTGTTCATAGGCAGCACAATCAATGTGGAGAAAGTGGCCGGCACAAATGTGGAGATGGTACAGAAGACTGATTACCCGTGGAAGGGAGATGTCTCAATTACTGTTAATCCGGCTGAGACAAAGAAATTCACCGTCTGGGTCAGGGTACCCGACAGGAAGACCAGTGACCTTTATGCTTCAACGCCTGAGCTGAATTCAATCAGCGCACTTACAGTCAACGGTGAGGCTGTCACCCTCCAGACTGACAGGGGATATGTTCCGATCACCAGGGATTGGCAGAAAGGTGATGTGATCTCATTTGTCATCCCGATGGAAGTGCAGACTATTGTTGCTGACGAACGGATTGAGGCTGACAGGGGGAAGATAGCTCTCAGGTACGGCCCCATGATATACAATGTGGAGAAGGCTGACCAGCCAGATATTGAGAAGCCAGCAGGTGATGCTCCCTTCACAGCTGAATGGCGCAGTGACATGTTCGGAGGTATCATGACTATAAAGGGCAAATGGAATGACGGGACAGACCTAATTGCTATTCCCAACTACCTGAGACTGAACAGGGTTATTGGCACAACAGCTCCCAGGGAAGGTGAACAGGCAAGGGACTGGACTCCCACTTCGGTTGTATGGATAAACAAAACCGCAAACTGATATGACCGGAAGTAAAACCTTGGTTCAGGGTCTGATCATCTTTTCAATGCTTGTCTTCTGCGGAGCAGGCCGGGCGGTATATGGCCAGGATGTGACGACATCGAAGGTACTTCAGAGCGAAAGGATGAAGGCCATTGTCACCCCTGAAGGGCTGGCATCGGTTACCGATCCGCTTGACCGCTACGGGGCTGATATTGTAAGCAGACGCGCCCCGTGGGGGAGACTTAAGATAGTGTACAGAACCGGCAACGGTAGCTGGGTTGAGATGCCTGACAACAGGCAGAGTAAGCTTACAGCCGACGGGAACAAAATGATTCTTGCATCAGGGGTGGGTACTGATCCCGTCACCCTGAAGCAGAGTTTCTCCCTGGCCGGGAATGGACTTGACTGGGAAATTGAGATCGGAGCGCGTGACGGGAAAGAGGTTGAGATAGGTGATCTCGCCATTTACCTGCCATGGAGCATAGCACACAGTGAAAATCCTGACACAATTTTTGAGAGGAGCTTCACGAAGCATCACTTCATCTCCGGTAACGGATCGTTCCTGTATTTTACCCGTCCGTCGGGTGAACCGCCGTACCTGATGATCCTTCCCGGTGAAGGGACAGAACTCGAGTATTTCGACGGCGGCAGGGGAGGCTACAGGGTTTACATGCACTCGGCAGTGGCAGCCGCCGGTGTGGAGAGCGGCACCTGGAGACAACCCAACACCTCAGTTACAATTGGGGGCAGCACCGGCCAGGAGACCCTGAAGTACCGCTTCAGGATCGCCTGGGCAGACAGCTGGGACATGATGAGGCAATTACTTTATGATGAAGGATTGTTTGACATAAGGGTGGTTCCCGGTATGACAGTTCCGGCTGACCTTAAGGCACAGTTCTCGCTGCACACCAAG
>JAKAXP010000347.1 GCA_021816545.1 Bacteroidota bacterium | reverse complement strand
CAATGTCAATGTCAGCAGCATCATGGTCAGGGATGGCAAATATCTCTATAACCTTGAGTTTGATTCAAACCTGAAGGGTGTTGATGATATCCGCAACATATGGCTGAAGAAGGAAGGGAAGCTGCTGAAGATAAAGGATATAGCTGTTGTTGACCTGAGGGTCCGGCGCGCCGCGGGCCTCTCCTACTCTGACAACAGGCAGGCAGTGGTACTGGCAATAATAAAAGAAGCTTCTGCGAGGATGGAGAACCTTGAGGAGAAGATGGACGAGATGGTCAGCCAGTTCCGCACCGATTACCCTCAGATGGAATTTCAGATCTCGCAGGACCAGACACGTCTTCTCGATTACTCACTCATGAACCTGAGGCAGAGCCTTATTTCCGGAGGTCTGCTTGCGTTCTTCATAATGTTTTTCTTTCTCAGGGATGCCCGTTCACCACTGATAATCGGCGTCAGCATACCGACGACCCTTGTGATCAGCCTGCTATTCTTCTACCTGGTGGGGCTCTCATTAAACGTCATCTCCCTTGCCGGCCTGATCCTGGGCATCGGGATGATGATCGACAACTCAATTGTGATTATTGAGAATATCACCCAGTGGACCGACAGAGGGGAGAAGCTTATCAACGCCTGTGTGAAGGGCACCAATGAGGTGATCACGCCTCTTATCTCGTCAGTGCTGGTCACCTGTGCCGTATTTGTGCCGCTGATCTTTCTGAGCGGCACAGCCGGAGCGCTCTTCTATGACCAGGCCATTGCCATCGTCATCGGCCAGGGAGTTTCACTGCTTGTGGGGATCATGCTTCTGCCGACTGTTTTTCACCTGATGTACCGTAGCGGGAAGGAGGGCGCCATGACCCGTTTCGTGAAACGTATCAGCCTTAAGAACCTCGAGGAAAAGTATGAGGGGGGTATGAGCTTCTTTTTCAGGCACCGGAAGATGGTGATGGCTCTTTTCGGGGTGACAATCGGGGTAATGCTCCTCTTCTTCTTCACCATGAGGAAGGAGAAATTTCCGGCGATAGTGCAGGATGAGATGACGGTAATGATAGACTGGAATGAGAACATCGACCTGCAGGAGAATTCTTCGCGTATACAGGCTCTTGTTGATCAGCTGGGAGATAAGGCAGTGCAGACCAACAGTTTTGTGGGTGAGCAGCAGTTTATCTTTACGCGCGAGTATGATCAGCCCTATTCATCGGCGAAGATATATATCAGGGCAGCGGGTTATGGGGCGGTGGATGAGATCAGGGAGTTGCTGATGGCATACCTGCCATCGCGGTTCCCCGAGGCAGTGATGACTGTCAGACCTCAGGAAAACATCTTTGAAAAGATATTTGCAGCATCAGAGACGCCACTTGTTGTTGAGGTGGCGCTGGCCGCGGAGAAGGCTGTGCCGCCGGTGGAGAGGATGATGCAGATCAACGGGCTGCTGGCAGAGCGGTGGCCTGAGGCAGGGATCATGGCTCCTCAACTGGAGGAGAAGATTGAGATCAGGCTTGACCCGGTGAAGATGCTGTTGTATGATATTGATCCCAACACGGTTTATCCGGCGATCAGGAGCGCGCTGAACCGCAATGAGATAGGGGAGCTGAGGTCGTCACACCAGATCCTTCCCGTTGTTATGGCGGGCAATGAGACACCCATAGGTGAGCATATGTCAACCGGCTCCGTGCTTAACAGGCAGGGGGCGCAGGTTCCCGTCAGTGAGATCTGCGATGTAAGGCGGGTGCGTTACTACAAGGCTATCATGGGTAACATGGCGTCAGAGTATGTACCTGTTGAGATGAATGTTTCAACGAACCGTCCGGCGCAGCTGACGGCAGAGATCGAGGAGACATTGTCGTCTGTGCCTGATCTCTCGCTCTCGTTCAGCGGAACGGTGATAACGGGGCAGCGGCTCTTCCGAGAGCTGGCGCTTGTGCTGCTTGTCTCGCTGGTGCTTCTCTACTTCATTCTGGCTGCCCAGTTTGAGTCGCTCACCCAGCCGCTGATTGTTTTGCTGGAGATCCCCATTGACATTGCCGGGGCGCTCTTCCTGGTATGGTTATGGGGAGGGACAATAAACATAATGACGATGATAGGGATCATTGTGATGTCAGGCGTCATCATCAACGATTCGATACTAAAGGTAGATACGATAAACAATCTCCGGAAATCCGGGGTAGAACTGAAGGAGGCGATATACACCGGCGGCTCGAGGAGGCTGAAGCCCATCATAATGGTTGCAATGGCGTCGTTGTTTTCGACCCTTCCGATGCTGTTCGGGTCAGGGTTGGGGAACCAGTTGCAGCGGCCGATGGCATTGGCGCTGATAGGAGGCATGACCCTCGGCACATTTGTCAGTCTCTATTTCATCCCGCTGGCGTACTGGTATATCTACAGACAAAACCGCCATGCCCAAAATGAACAATGAGTCAAGATCAAGTATGTTTGAAACTCATTGTGAGCCCTAATAAATTAAAAGTGTGGATAATAACTTCAGATAGGGATTAGAAGATTTACAAAGCTTTCTTTCTAATTATTTTCTTGATATTTTCACTATCCTTTTTGTTGTATGTCGAAGTTCTGTATAACAGGGTAGAGAAATTATCAATTAAAAGGTAATGTGGTCAAAAATAGTTGGTGATTTTTCATTTATGAAAGATGAACTCACGCACTTGACCCTAATAACACGCAAAAGATCAGCGTGAAATCACAAAAATTTCTAGCTGATCTTTTGCCTAGTTCTTTCTATAATTATTAATTGATTTATAATCCAGAGAGATCGGA
>JAKAXP010000346.1 GCA_021816545.1 Bacteroidota bacterium | reverse complement strand
ATTGCAAAATTTGACCGCGCTGACGAGCTTCTTACAAAAGCAGCCGGTGTATTCTATTCACAGACAAGCGCCTTTACAAATGACACTCTTGAGGCGCTGCAGATGGAGATTGCCCCGAAGGTTTCGGCATTCAGTGATGAGGTTCTCCTCAATGCTGACCTTTTCGGCCGGATAAAGACAGTCTGGGAAACAAGGGATTCCTCATTGCTGAGCGCTGAGGAACTTTTCCTCCTTGACAACCTTTACAAGAGCTTTGTCCGCAACGGTGCCCTCCTTAATCCGGAAGACCAGGAGAAGCTGAAGAAGATGAACCAGGAGCTATCCGTGCTTACTGTCAAATTCAGCCAGAATGTGCTTGCAGAGACAAACGGATTCCGGCTTGTAATTGACAATGAGGCCGACCTGAAAGGGCTGCCTGAAAGTGTCATAACCACTGCCGCCGAAATAGCAAAGGGAGAGGATATGGAAGGCAAATGGGTCTTCACCACCCAGAAACCGAGCATGATTCCCTTCCTGCAGTATGCTGACAACCGTGACCTGCGGAAGAAGCTCTATGACGCCTACCTGAACCGCGGCAACCACGGTGATAAGTATGACAACAACAAAGTGCTTGCCGATATAGTAAGGCTAAGGGCAGACAGAGCCAAGCTGCTGGGTTACAGGACCCATGCAGACATAGTACTTGAGACCCGCATGGCTAAGACCCCGGGCAATGTCCTCAATCTGCTGAATGACCTTCTTGAAAGGTCACTTGTTGTTGCAAAGCGTGAGCGCGATGAGATGCAAAAGATAGTTGAGGCCGAAGGCGGCAAGTTCAAAATTGAACCACAGGACTGGTGGTATTATGCCGAGAAGCTCCGCAAGGAAAAGTATGACCTTGACGAGAATGAGATGAGGCCATATTTCAGCCTCGACAACGCACGTGACGGTGCATTTGCAGTTGCCACCAAGCTATACGGAATCACTTTTACCCGTATCAATGATATCCCGCTTCCCCATCCTGATGCACAGGCATTTGAGGTGAAGGAGGCTGACGGCAGCCATGTTGGCGTGCTGTACATGGACTTCTATCCACGCGAGAGCAAGCGTCAGGGCGCATGGTGCGGCAGTTACCGTGAACACCAGGTGGTTGACGGCAAGGAGATCACACCGGTTGTCACCATCGTGGGTAACTTCACCCCGCCGGCCGGTGACAAACCTGCCCTTCTGAGCATGGATGACGTTCTGACACTCTTCCACGAGTTCGGACACGGTCTTCAGGGTCTCTTCTCCCAGAACACCTATTCATCAACAACAGTTGCTTGGGATATCGTCGAGCTACCGTCACAGATTATGGAACACTGGGCTACCCAGCCCGAAGTGCTTGCCATGTACGCAAAACATTATGAGACCGGCGAGGTTATCCCGCAGGCTCTTGTTGACAAGATCAGGAACAGCAGCTATTTCAATACCGGATTTGACAATGTGGAAATAATGGCTGCCTCACTCCTTGACATGGCTTACTATTCACTTGAGGCACCTGTCGAGGTTGAAACGCAGCAATTTGAGAAGGAGACCATGAAGAAGATAGGACTGATCCCCGAGATTGAACCAAGATACAGGTCCACATACTTCCTCCATATGATTGATGGTTATGATGCAGGCTACTATGTCTATACATGGGCAGCAGTGCTTGACAATGATGCCTTCGAGGCTTTCAGTGAGAAGGGCATCTTTGACCAGGCAACGGCCACATCATTCAGGAAGAACGTGCTTGAGAAGATGGGAACCATGGATGCCGAGCAGATGTGGCTCAACTTCCGCGGCCGCAAGCCGGAAATTGAACCTCTCCTCAGAAACAGGGGACTGAACTGACGGCCTGACACAACGGAACATAACAGAGGCTGCCTTCCCACCGGGAGGACAGCCTCTGTTTCATTCATAATATTCCCTGCTGATACTACTTATAGAGTCATGACGGCTGACTAATCTGCCGTGATCGCTCAGTGTTTAATAATATAGATGCGAAAAAAATCCCTTATTGCAGGAATTTAATATCTTTATAGGGGGGGCAGGGACTTTTATGAACGAAACGAGGATTGCAGGGTCGGATCTGAAAGAGATTGAGGAGTTCCTCGGGAGCCTGGGGATTGACACCCGTTATTCCCGCAGGCTTCTTTACTGGGTCTACAGGAGAGGTATACACTCTTTTTCGGAAATCAATGATATCCCGTCAAAAGCCCTTCACATCCTGACTGAAAAAGCGACAACCGGACTCAGTGCTCCGATAGCCTCGGAGTCATCCTCGGACGGTTCGGTCAAATATCTTTTCACCACTCCGGGCGGACTTACCCATGAAACGGTTTATCTGCCTGACGGGAAGCGTCACACAGTATGCGTTTCCGTTCAGTCGGGATGCCGGATGGGATGCCGCTTTTGCGCAACGGGGAAGAACGGATGGGGAGGTAATCTGACAGCCGGGGATATTGTCAACCAGGTAATCAGTATACAACATGATGTGACGCACATCGTCATGATGGGCATGGGTGAACCCGGAGACAACATCAGTGAGGTTATACGTGCCTGCCGCATCCTCACTTCCGAGTGGGGCCTGGCTGCAGGCAGAAGCAGGGTGACTGTCTCAACGGTGGGGGTTACCCCCTCGGTAATGCGATTGCTTGAGGAGACACAATGTAACATCACCCTGAGTCTCCATTCCCCTTTTCCGGAGGAGCGCAGAGAAGTGATACCAGCAGAGGCAAGATGGCCTTTTGCTGAGACTCTCGCCCTGCTGAAAGAGTA
>JAKAXP010000345.1 GCA_021816545.1 Bacteroidota bacterium | reverse complement strand
GTTTTAATGGCTGTCTTTTGCCTGCGGAAATCCCTGTGAGCCCTAACCACGGCAGATGCTGCCTGACGTCCTTCCCTGAACAGGAGCATCACGGCTGCCATGCCGTCGAGCAGCTGGCGCAGGAAGATTGTTCTCCGGAGATGCCTTGCCGGCAGGTTCTTTGCCAGCATTATAAGGCTGTTCCGGAAGTTGTAATAGATTTTTGATGGCGATCCGTAACCGAGCGTCCCGCCGCCCACATGCCAGACAACCGAATGTGGGAAGTAGCATACTGTATAACCGGCATTCTGAATCCTCCAGCAGAGGTCTATCTCTTCCATGTGAAGGAAAAATGACTCGTCAAAGCCGTCGCACTGGTCAAAGGCAGCACCCCTCACTGCAATGCATGATCCGGATGCCCAGAATATCTCGCGGGTATCATCATACTGTCCCCGGTCTTCCTCCACCGTATCAAAGATGCGGCCACGGCAGAACGGGTAGCCCAGCCTGTCAATATATCCGCCCGCAGCTCCTGCATATTCAAACATGTCACGGCTGGCATATGACCTTATCTTAGGCTGGCATGCTCCTACGTTCGGATGCATGTCCATGAAGGTGATGATTTTATCGGCCCAGCCCGGTTCAACCTCCACATCGGAATTGAGAAGTATGTAGTATTCTGCTTCAACCTGGCTGAGTGCCCTGTTGTATCCGCCGGCATAGCCGTAATTGCCGTCAAGCCTGATGACCTGCACCTCCGGGTGGTTATCGGTGACCCATTTCACCGAATCATCGTCTGAGCCGTTGTCGGCCAGGATTACAGATGTATCAACCGACAGCGTATTTGATATCACACCGGGAAGGAACTGCTCAAGGAATCTTTTCCCGTTCCAGTTGAGAATTACAACAGCTGTCTTAAGCATCTTTCACGGGTCTTTTGTATTTCCACCGGCGGTGTGACCACAGCCAGTATTCCGGTTGATCCCTGATCACCTCCTCCAGCCTGGAGGCATAACGGGCAATAATTGCATTAGGCTCCTCATCCCGCGGGTGTTCCGAAAGAAGGCTGTATTCAAGTTCGTAATAGCCCCTTCTCTTCTTGACTATATTTATGAATATTACGGGGATGTCATATTTCAGCGCCACTTTTTCCGCGCCCCTGTAAAATCCTGTATCCTGGTTAAGGAAGGTTGTCCAGTAAGCATTGTCATCAGGCGGAGGAGTCTGATCTCCGATGAACCCTGACATTGTCAGTATCTTCTCACTCCTGCATTTGACAAGGTCCCTGACAATATGGTTCATTGGTGTAACCCACGTTCCGAACCTTGCCCTGATCCTGTACAGAAATCGATCAAAATCTTTGTTTTTCAGGGGTTTGTAAATTGTAATAACCCTGTGTTGTGATGAGAGCTGAAGGGATGAGTACCACTCCCAGTTATTATAGTGGCTCCCCAGGGCTACCACATCGCGTCCCTCGCTGAAGAGCCTGTCGGTGAGTGAGGTGTCAGGCACTGAGAATCTCTTCTTAATCTGTTCAGGGGTCATGTGCATGGCCTTGAGGGTCTCCACGATCATATCAGTAAGATGCCGGTAGAATTTCTTTGCGATCATTTCACGTTCTTCCGGGCTCTTTTCCGGGAAGGCGTTCCGGAGGTTCCTCTCAACGACGTTCCGGCGGTAGCGGACCACATGATAGAAGAACGGCCACAGGATATCAGAGAGCAGGTGAAGCGCCCTCATCGGTAGGAGGGTGATTATGTAGCTCAGGACCACAAACAAATAATATCCGGCACGTTTCATTGCAAAGGAGTTTCAATAAGTTCGCCGTTCATTGATGCGTCATCGCGTACGGTTGTCAGCCTGATACTGCGGACAGAGCCTGGAAGCCCTTTTACCCAGGGGGTGAGTACCCTGATGTAATTGCCGGTCAGTCCGTCCACCATCCCATCCTGTCCCATTTGTTCGAAGAGGACCTCCTGCACCTGTCCCGAGGCGCCTCGCATGAACTGCATGCGCCGGCTCTCGGAGAGCCTGATGAGCTGCCTGCTTCGTCTCTCCTTATCCTGTCTGCTTACTTCGCCCGGGAGTTCTGCCGCCGGGGTACCGGGACGGGGAGAAAATGCAAAGACATGAAGATAGGAGAGAGGAAGGCTCTCGAGGAAGCTGTATGTATCAGCATGATCCTCCTCTGTTTCACCTGGGAAACCCACGATCACGTCTGCTCCGATGCCAGCCTCCGGAATCCTTTCCCTGATCTTCATGACCCTGTCATGGAACACCTCCCTGCGGTAACGGCGGCGCATCAGGCCGAGTATCCTGTCGTTTCCGCTCTGAAGCGGCATATGAATATGAGGCAGCAACACATTTTCCGAAGCTATCAGGTCAATGACCCGGTCAGTCAGCAGGTTAGGCTCAATTGATGAGAGCCTGAGCCTCTGCAGGCTACTGACTTTCACAAGTCTTTCCAGCAGCTGTTCAAGCGTTTCACCGGTGCTTTTGCCGAAATCGCCGACATTGACCCCGGTCAGAACTATCTCCCTGATACCGCTTTCAACAATTTTCCCGGCTTCGGCAACTATTTCACTGATGAGCGGATTTCTGCTCTTCCCCCTGGCAAGGGGAACAGTACAGTAGGAGCAGTGATAGTCACAGCCGTCCTGAACCTTGAGGAATGAGCGGGTGCGGTCGCCTGCCGACCATGACGACATGAATCCGTCAGTGTCAACGCTTTCGCAGGAGTGAATCTCGGGGGCAGTGCGTTTCTGGACAGTGTCAATGTATTTTGCCACATCAAACTTCTCGTAG
>JAKAXP010000043.1 GCA_021816545.1 Bacteroidota bacterium | reverse complement strand
GTCTTTGCCGCTCCGGGTGTCCCGTTCTGGCTTCTGCCCATCATGATTCCGATTGAGATCATAGGGCTCTTTTCAAAGCCGTTTGCCCTGATGATCCGTCTTTTTGCAAACATTACTGCCGGCCATATAATTGTGCTGAGCCTTGTTACTCTTATATTCATTTTCAAGTCGGTGCTTGTGGCCCCGGTCTCCATATTCTTTGTGCTGTTCATGGACTGCATAGAGCTGCTGGTGGCCTTCCTGCAGGCATACGTATTTACTCTTCTGTCGGCCCTCTTCATAGGGATGGCCACAGCTGAACCTGAACATCACTGATACAGTTATATTTTTTAGTTCAATTTAATATTCAAACAAAATGACAGGAACATTAGCAGCAGTAGGAGCTGGCCTCGCGGTAATCGGGGCAGGACTTGGCATCGGCCGCATCGGCGGTTCGGCCATGGACGCCATCGCTCGTCAGCCTGAAGCCTACTCAAAGATCCAGCTTGCCATGATCATCTCTGCAGCACTTATCGAAGGGGCAGCCCTCTTCGCAATAGTTGTTGCAATGATCCAGAAAGGCTAAACCAGTAAGCCTGCAACGGTTGGTTGCAGGCTTTACAATTGAACAAAAACAAACCAGGATATTATGTTACTACAAACCAGTCTTGCCAGTCCCGCCATAGGGACGATCTTCTGGACAACACTGATATTCCTTATCCTGCTCTTCCTGCTGTGGAAGTATGCATGGGGGCCAATCATGAAGGCTGTCAAGTCACGCGAAGACATGATTCACAACGCACTTGAGTCAGCAGAAAAGGCCCGTGAGGAGATGAAGGTGCTGCAGGCTGACAATGAAGTTATCCTCCGGAAGGCACGTGAGGAACGTGACAAGATACTCCGTGATGCCCGCGTGGCTTATGACAGGATGATGGCTGAAGCCAAGGAAAAGGGACAGTCAGAGTCAGATGCCCTTGTACGCCGTGCAAGGGAGCTCATCGAGCGCGAAAAGGTGACAGCAATCACCGAGGTGAAGCGCGAGGTGGCCAGGCTCGCAATTGAAGTCGCCTCAAAAGTGGTTGGCGAGACCCTTAAGAACGACGCCGAACAGCAGAAGCTGATCGGGAGATACATCAACGAGATCGAAGCAAACAGGAACTGACCACATGAACTCAGCCAGGATAGCTGTCAGATATGCGAAGGCTCTCTTCGACCTTGCCCTTGACAGCAATGTTGTTGACGGTGTTTACAGGGATATGAAGAATATCAGCCACCTGTGCTCCATGGAGGAGGTGAAGCAGGTGATCAGCAATCCCGTTATTCCACTCATAAAGAGGGAGGAAGCGGTTATTTCCCTTGCCGGTGATGATGTCGAAACACTGACAGTGAATTTCATTACGCTGATGTTCACTCACGGACGCGGTGAGTTTCTTTCAGCAGCTGCGAGGAATTTTATTGACCTCACTCGCCGCCATCGCGGAATAAGGCAGGTTACTGTGACCACGGCAGTACCGGTTGATGGTGCAACAAAAAAGGAGATGGCAGAACTGATAGCCGGGCATAAGTCCGGAACCATCGAATTCAGCGAGCATGTTGATGAATCAATCATCGGCGGCTTCATACTCAGGGTAGATGATTCATATGTCGATGCAAGCGTGCGGAACAGGCTCAACAGGTTCAGAAAGGAATTTTCACTGGCATGATATGCCGAAAAGTAGTTTATAAGATTCAGAGATATGACTAATATTAAACCTTCAGAGGTATCACAGATTTTAAGGCAGCAGCTTGAAGGAGTAAAGACCGCCATTGATGTCGAAGAGGTGGGTACAGTGCTCCAGGTCGGTGACGGCATTGCCCGCATATACGGCCTGAGGAATGTCGGCTCCAATGAGCTCATTGAGTTCGTGGAATCAGATATCAAGGGTATAGTTCTCAACCTTGAGGAAGACAACGTCGGAGCAGTTATCCTCGGTCCCTCGGAAAAGATCAAGGAAGGCGACATAGCCCGCCGCACCGGTAGGATCTCCTCCATTATGGTTGGCGAGGGTCTGCTGGGGAGGGTCATCACAACCACCGGCGAACCCATTGACGGCCGCGGCCCCGTAACAGGGGAGCTTTATGAGATGCCCTTTGAGAGGAGAGCCCCGGGAGTCATCTTCCGCCAGCCCGTGAAGCAGCCCGTGCAGACAGGCCTTAAGGCAATTGATGCAATGATACCTATTGGGCGCGGCCAGCGCGAGCTTATCATCGGCGACCGCCAGACAGGGAAGACTGCAATTGCCATTGACACAATTCTCAACCAGAAGGCTGAGTTTGACAGGGGCAAGCCGGTATATTGCATCTATGTGGCAATAGGACAGAAGGGTTCCACCGTTGCAAACATTGCCGCCACACTGGAAAGCTACGGTGCAATGGAATATACTGTAATAGTCTGTGCCACAGCAGCCGACTCTGCAGCGGCGCAGTTTTATGCCCCCTTTGCCGGAGCAGCCATCGGGGAGTTCTTCCGTGACACCGGGCGTGATGCCCTGATCATTTATGATGACCTGTCAAAACAGGCCGTCTCATACCGCGAGGTCTCACTCCTGCTCCGCCGTCCGCCCGGCCGCGAGGCATACCCGGGTGACGTCTTCTACCTCCACTCACGCCTTCTGGAGAGGGCTGCGAAGATCATCGAATCAGACGAGGTGGCACAGAAGATGAATGACCTGCCCGATTCAATACGTCATATGGTAAAAGGAGGCGGATCTCTGACAGCCCTCCCGATCATCGAGACCCAGGCAGGTGACGTTGCAGCATATATCCCTACAAACGTGATTTCGATCACCGACGGCCAGATTTTCCTTGAATCAAGCCTCTTCAACGCCGGTATCAGACCCGCAATCAACGTGGGTATATCAGTATCAAGGGTAGGTGGTAACGCCCAGATAAAATCAATGAAGAAGGTGGCCGGAACCCTGAAGGTTGACCAGGCACAGTACCGTGAGCTGGAGGCCTTCTCGAAGTTCGGTTCCGATCTTGACCCTGCCACCCTGGCAGTGCTTGACAAGGGCTCCAAGAACGTTGAGATACTCAAGCAGAACCAGTATTCACCGGTTAAGGTTGAGGAACAGGTTGCAATAATCTACTGCGGCACCAGGGGTCTTCTCAAGGAGGTTCCCGTGCATAAGGTTAGGCTGTTCGAAAACGACTTCCTCGCGTTCCTCCGTGACAATCACAGTGACGTGCTTGAGACAATCAAGAAAGGGGTTATAAATGATGAGGTGACTGCCGTCCTTGACAGGGCTGCAGCCGATGTTGCATCAAGGTACCAGTCGCGGTAGCGTTAAACTGTAATAAAGCAGGATGGCAAACTTAAAGGCAATAAGGGTAAGGCTCAGCTCGGTTAAATCAACCAGGCAGATTACCTCTGCCATGAAGATGGTGGCTGCTGCCAAGCTGCGCAAGGCACAGGATGCGATAGTCCAGCTGCGGCCTTATGCCGACAAGCTCAATGAGATCCAGGCAGGGCTGAGCGCAGCGCTTCGCGACACCGAAATCGAAAACATTTTCGCCGAACGAAAAAAGGGCAACGGGAAGGTCCTGCTTGTGGTGGTGACATCAAACAAGGGACTTTGCGGCGCCTTCAACGCAAACGTGCTCAGGGAAACCAGGCGCATAATGTCGGAGAAGTACGGTGACCTCGTTAAAAGAGGCGACCTGGCTGTGATAACGGTGGGCAAAAAGGCAAATGATTCACTCAGGAAACTGAAATGCAATATCATTGCTGACCATAGCGATCTCTACTCAGGACTGACGTTTGAAAGGGTTGCATCCCTGGCAGACAGGCTTATGCAGTTTTACGTCACGAAAGAGTATGACAGAATAGAGATTGTCTACAATCAGTTCAGGAATGCTGCGGTTCAGAATCTCACAGACGAAGTATATCTTCCTGTATCGATGAACGTTTCCGGGGGTACGGCAGCTGCCCCGGCAGACTATATCTACGAACCTGACCAGGTCAGCATCGTGTCGGAACTTATTCCCAAGACACTTCGCATAAAGCTTTACCGTGCGCTGCTTGACTCATTTGCGGCTGAGCACGGGGCACGGATGACCGCAATGCACCAGGCTACAGACAACGCCACAGACCTCATCAGGGAACTTACACTGCAGTACAACAAGGCACGCCAGGCCAGCATCACAAACCAGCTGCTTGAGGTGGTTAGCGGAGCCGAAGCACTAAACGGATAACGGAAGGAGAAAAATGTTCACCAGCGATTACCTGAGAGAACTGTCAGACAAGGCTGTTGCAAGCCTGGCCGGGACACCGGAAGCCGGGAAGCTCTTTGAACCCGTCAGATACATCATGTCTATCGGGGGAAAGAGACTCAGGCCGGTGATGTGCCTGATGGCATGCAACATCTTCAGGGACAAGATCGACGAGGCTGTGATGCCTGCGGTGGGCATAGAGGTGTTTCATAACTTCACCCTGATCCACGATGACATAATCGACAAGGCCGAAGTGAGGCGCGGATCACCCACGGTACACACCAGGTGGGGTGCTGACCAGGCAATCCTGTCAGGTGATGTCATGGCCTTCGTGGCAGTGGAATGCATCGGACAGGCCCCCGAAAAGGCCCTTCCGAAGGCACTTAGGCTTTTCAACCGGACAGCCATCGAGGTTTGCACCGGCCAGCAGCTTGACCTTGACTACGAGAAGAAGGGAGTGGTCTCCGAAGCAGAATACCTGAGGATGATAGAGCTGAAGACCGCCGTACTGGTGGCTGCCTCCCTCAAGCTTGGGGCAATCATCGCCGACGCCCCTGAAAAGGACCAGGACCTGCTGTACGAGTTCGGTCGCTGCCTCGGGATAGCCTTCCAGATACAGGATGACGTGCTTGACACGTACGGTGACACAAAGATGTTCGGCAAGAAGACCGGCAGTGACATCGTGGCAAACAAAAAAACATACCTCCTGGTGAAGGCTCTTGAGCTGGCAGGCGGAAGCAATCTGACCCGCCTCAGGAAGATTCTCGGGCCGGGTGACCATGACCCGGAGGAAAAGGTGCGGGATGTCAGGGCAATCTATGATGAACTGGAGGTAAGACTCAAGGCGGAAAACCTGGCCTATGACTACTTCAACAGGGCGTTCCAGGCCCTTGATCAGGTTGCTGTAAACACCGAAAGAAAAAATGAACTCAAGCAACTGGCAGTGAACCTTATAGGAAGGGTTAAGTAACCCGGGCTGCGGTGCGGGGAGACAGAATAAAGAAGATTTTCAGAAAAGATTGAAACAGATTTTAAGTCAGAGAGATGGCAAATAAAACAGGAGTGATTAGTCAGGTCATCGGACCTGTGGTTGACGTTACCTTTGATACGGCCGGCACTGATATGCCCAACATTCTTGATGCGCTTGAGATCAGGCGTCACGACGGCACAGTGGTTGTGGTTGAATGCCAGCAGCATATCGGAGAGAAAACCGTAAGGGCAATAGCCATGGATTCAACCGACGGTTTACAGCGCGGTATGGAGGTTGTTGCAACAGGGCAGCCGATAGTGATGCCGGTGGGTGACCAGATCAGGGGTCGCCTGATGAATGTTACAGGCATACCCATTGACGGCATCGGCCCGCTCGACAAGAAGGGAGGCTACCCGATCCACCGTAAACCGCCAAAATACGAGGATCTGTCAACCGAGAAGGAGGTGCTTTACACCGGCATCAAGGTTATTGACCTCATTGAGCCCTATTCCAAGGGAGGCAAGATCGGTCTCTTCGGCGGAGCAGGCGTGGGCAAGACCGTTGTCATCCTCGAGCTTATCAATAACATCGCAAAGGCTTATTCGGGCCTCTCGGTCTTCGCCGGCGTAGGCGAGCGTACCAGGGAAGGGAATGACCTTCTCCGTGACATGCTTGAAGCCAATGTGATCTCCTATGGCAAGGAGTTCATGGAGGATATGGAAAAGGGCGGATGGAACCTTGACCTTATTGACCGCGAGATGCTCAAGGAGTCAAAGCTGGCCCTTGTCTTCGGTCAGATGAACGAACCTCCCGGCGCTCGTGCCCGCGTGGCACTCTCGGGCCTCTCCGTGGCCGAGTATTTCCGCGACGGTGAAGGTGAAGGCACCGGAAGGGATATCCTCTTCTTCATGGATAACGTCTTCCGTTTCACCCAGGCAGGGTCAGAGGTGTCTGCACTGCTCGGTCGTATGCCCTCTTCGGTGGGATACCAGCCTACGCTGGCCACAGAAATGGGTGTTATGCAGGAGAGGATCACCTCTACACGACACGGATCAATCACTTCGGTACAGGCTGTCTATGTGCCTGCCGATGACCTTACCGACCCGGCTCCTGCAACCACCTTTGCCCACCTTGATGCCACTACGGTGCTCAGCCGCAAGATCTCCGAGCTGGGTATCTACCCGGCCGTTGACCCGCTTGACTCAACCTCGAGGATTCTTACCCCTGAGATCGTTGGCGAGGAGCACTACCGCTGCGCACAGAGGGTAAAGGAGATACTCCAGAGATACAATGAGCTGCAGGATATCATCGCCATCCTGGGTATGGATGAACTCTCAGAGGAGGACAAACAGGTTGTACACCGTGCACGCAGGGTGCAGAGGTTTCTCTCACAGCCATTCCACGTTGCCGAACAGTTCACAAACATACCTGGCAAGCTTGTCTCCATTGAAGACACAATCAGGGGATTCAACATGATAATTGACGGCGCCGTTGACCAGTATCCGGAAGCTGCCTTCATGCTCGTCGGTACAATTGAAGATGCAATCGCCAAGGGTGAAAAGCTGCTTGAGGAGCACAGATAAAAACTGAAAGGAGCCGACGTGAAGATTGAGATCATAACACCTGACAGGAATATCTATTCGGGCGAGGTGCATTCAGTCCGGGTACCGGGCAGGAAGGGATCGTTCCAGGTACTGAAGGACCATGCTCCCATAATTTCCACACTGGATGCCGGCCCTGTCATCATCGCTGACGAGCAGGATGCCGAAATCAGGTTTGAAATCACCGGCGGGGTGATAGAGGTGAAGAAGAACAGGATCATCCTCCTCGCCGACTCCGCAGTTCAGGGATAACGGCAATGGACAGCAACGAGTTCCGCAGGTACGGGCATGAGGTCGTTGAGTGGATAGCCCGTTACTTTGAAAGTGTTGAAAACTACCCTGTTAAATCAGGAGTAAAGCCCGGTGCCATAAAAGGTGCTTTGCCTGATATTCCTCCCGCGCAAAGCGAGCCCTTTGACAGTTTCATGCATGATCTTGATGAAATTATAATGCCGGGCATTACCCACTGGCAGAGTCCGAATTTCTTTGCATACTTTCCCGCAAACAGCAGTCCTCCTTCAGTCCTGGCTGAGATGCTCACCTCAGCCCTTGGGGCACAGTGCATGATATGGGAGACTTCACCGGCCGCGGCCGAACTGGAGGAGAAGATGATGGAGTGGCTCAGGGTGATGACCGGATTGCCGGCTGAGTTTGAAGGTGTAATACAGGACAGCGCCTCCTCGGCTACGCTTGCGGCACTTATCACAGCACGTGAAAAGGCAACGAAGTTCCGTTCAAACAGTGAAGGTCTGAAGGATGAAGGAAGACTCCGCATCTATGCTTCAACACAGGCACACTCTTCAGTGGAAAAGGGGGCTGGGGTGGCAGGATTCGGCAGGAAAAACCTGGTCAGGGTTGCCATCAGGAGTGATTATTCAATTGACCCGGAGGCCCTGGAAAAGGCAATTGAGAAGGATCTGGCGCAGGGATTTACCCCCTGCTGTGTGGTTGCCACCCTGGGTACCACCGGGACAACTGCCATTGATTCACTTTCTGAGGTGGGAGCTGTTTGCAGGAAGCACGGCCTCTGGCTGCATGTTGATGCCGCACTGGCAGGAACCGCGTTGCTTCTCCCTGAAATGCGGTGGATGATCAGGGGCATTGAATATGTTGACTCACTGGTATTCAACCCGCACAAATGGATGTTCACCAATTTTGACTGCTCAGCCTATTTTGTCCGCGATGCTGCATCGCTGATACGCACCTTTGAGATCTTGCCGGAATACCTTAAAACCAGGACAAGGGGAGAGGTCAATGATTACCGCGACTGGGGCATTCCGCTCGGCAGAAGGTTCAGGGCACTGAAGCTCTGGGCAGTAATTCGGAGCTACGGCGTTGAGAAGCTGCAATTGATGATACGCGGGCATATAAGGTTTGCAGGAATGCTTGCCGGACTGATAAAAGCAGAGGAAGGATTTGAGATGATGGCTCCCGTCCCCCTCAATACCGTATGCTTCCGATATTGCCCGGCCGGAATGGGAGATGAAGAGGCAAACCTACTGAATGAGAAGATCAACCATTCACTTAATGACACTGGTAAGATTTATCTTACTCACACAAAGGTGGAAGGAAGGTATGTGCTCAGGATGGTGACAGCCCAGACGAATCTGACAGAACAGCATGTGTTGCAGGCATGGAATCTGATAAGGGAAACAGCCTCAGCGATCTCTTCCCAGGACGGTACCGTAAATATTGACTGAAAAAGCTCCGTTTACAAAGTACCTGCCCTCTCCGGGTATATAACCTCCCCGGACTCCCGCGCTGATCTCGAAGGGGAACCTTAGTACGTAAAAATCAGCCATCAGCTCAGAGCCCATAGAGCTGTACGGTACAGTCCCTGCAGTGAAAGTCCTGTTTTCAAAGTCATGAATCTGCTCTCCCGTTGTGTGGTCATAAAAGAGTGTCCCCCTTACCCTTTTGAGGTAAAAAAGACTACCGGCAGCCAGGTCGGGATAGAAGAGTGGCAATGTATAGTCAGCCGAGAATGAGAATAGCTTCTCTGCCACCAGGTTTCCTTCAAAGCCACGGGGCCAGGGAATTGAATTGCGGTACAGCAGTTTCCGGGCAGGACCCTGGTTTTCCCATCCTGCTCTCAGGACGAAGCTGTGATTCGGCAGTACTCCCGGGAAAAAGAAGGTGGTCCTGGCATAGCTCCTCCGGTTGTAAAGCTTTGTGTCCCATGGAGCTGTTGTCAGCCGGAAATCGAATACCTGTCCCCACCTGGGGTTGATGTCACGGTACGCGGTACGGAATGTATTTGAGAAATAGAGTCTTCCGGTAATATTCAGGAGATCAGGGTCAAACCTGTTTTCTTCGGAGATCCAGGTATACCTGTTGCGGTAGTTAAAGTACAGGGCAGGCATCAGCATCTGCCGGAATTTGCCGTAGGCGAACCACATCTGGTCATATACATTCAGGTTGAACTGCAGGTCGCGCCCCCTGTGTTCAGGGAGCTGGCTGACGCTTGTGTCGCGGATTACAACCTGATCTCCTCCCCAGATGACATCCGCATCTATAACCGGGTGCCACCCTTTCCATGTTATTCCCGAGTGTAGGTAATGGTTGCCGTCACTGTACTCATATCCCAGGTTTGATATAAGGGTGCTCAGGTGGTTCTGTGACAGCAGTGTCAGGCCCGGCCTGACTGCGGTGGGATCACTCCGTATCTCGTCAATGTCGGCGTAGAACGGGAACCAGCTGTGGAGGTTGAAGAGGTGCGCTGCCTTCCGGTACGGACGCGGTTCCGGAATAACCGACCTTACCGTATCAATGCCTGGTACCGGGACAGTTAAGGAATCATAATGCGACAATTGTTCCTTTCCGGACGCCGCCGCGAGGACGTAATGCCTCAATGGTTCCTTATCTGACGCCGCACCTGGCATCGGAGCCACCGGCGGGTAAATTTCATGACCGGTTACCATTGCCGGTCCTGCGGTTGTGCCCGTCTTTTGTGAGGCAATTACAAATCCGGAGGCAGTGTAGTCGGAGAATAGCAGCTCGCTTCCGCTTACTGAAAATCCCGAAATGCCGAACCTTGACCCTGTAATGCGTTCTGCAGGGCCGTCGCCGGAAATACGGTATATGTTGTCAGAACCGTCTCCCTGTGCCAGGAAGAAAAGGGTGTTATTATAAATTTCTGCCTGCACTATATCTGTTAAATTCTCCTCCATGTTTACCGTCCAAACTTTTCCGGTTGGCCTGTATGTGCGGATTCCTTCTCCCTTTTCACTGAGGGTGACAACGGTAACGCTGCTGCCGTCAGATGACCATGCCGGGCGCTGGAGGATCAGGTTCTCAGGTGGCACCACGTTCATCAGCACCTCACCTGTCCTGGCATCAAGGAAGACCAGCGAGCAGGTCATTTGAGGGGTAGTGGAGACGGCCACAATTGTCCTTCCGTCCGGGGAGAGATCAGGTGCCGTATACCTGGTCTGCCAGGTCACTGCAGTCACTGTGCCATCAGGAATGTCAAGTCTCTTGATTACCGAATAGTCCCTGTTGTCCCATCTTATATCGGGGTACTGTTCTGCCCATACTACGGTGTTGCCCGAAAAGGAGAAAAAGTAAGGATATATGTATCCGGTGGTGGTCACGTTCAGTTCCTTTCCTTTTACGGGGTCGGTAATGACGAATCGTGATGGATCAGACATTGAGGTGCGCAGCGAGATTATTCTTCCGTCCTGCATCCTGTGGGGGGAAAAGTGGCTGACATAGTCCCGTTTTTTGCTCAGGCTCAGGGCTGTGTAGTCAGTCACACCTCCGGGCATGTTTTCCCTCCACGCTTTTTCAAGTGCAGCAAAGGTTGAGTCATACAGCATTTTCTTGGTAAGCCCTGTCCTTCTCCTGAGGCCGTGATTTACAGGGTTGCCGCTGAAGCCGGCTGATGCTATCCTGTAAACCTCGTTCCATGCACCGGGGTCAATTGTACGGATGTGGTTCATCATCAGGTACCCGAAGACATAGTGGTCGGGGGTGAAGTTTTTGTATGACCCTGACAGCATCTTGTCATAGCCGTATGATCCTTCAGGTCTTAGGGTGAGCGCCCTGGCGCCCCGGATGAAGGTATTGCTCCGCCCCCTGCCCGATAGTCCTGTGGCGGTTTCGGCATAGACGGCATCACCCTCGAATGCCCATGAGGGTATCTCCAGCGCGCTGAGCCCCACCACCTGTTCACCGATGAGGTATCGCAGCGCCCTGCCGAAACCGCGGCTGTTGAGCGAGCCGAGTTGCAGAACGTGGGTTGTCTCGTGCACCGCAAGCTGCGCGGCGGGGTACATTGGCAGGTTGTCCTGCCCCGGCAGGGGGTACAGCTCCATCCTCCGGGGCGCCCAGCTCACGTAACCGTTAGACTGCATGGAGTGGTTGTGTATTATCACCGGGATATTCGTTTTTACCCCAGGGTAGAGTACTGAGAGCTTTTCAAATGATTCCTCCAGCAGCCGTGCATACCGGCCAGCCTCTTCGCCGAAGTCGTCAGGGTAGATAACCCTGAAATGAGGTGTACGGATCTGCAACCAGCGAAGGGATGCGGGATCCTGCCCGGTGTCATAGTACTGTGCACCTGCCCTGGCCAGGGGAAGCAGGCTCATTATGAGAAGAATAATGACTTTTTTCATCCGGGGCGGTTTGCCCAAAAATACCAAAATTGGGCGATATCTTCCGGTACACGGTAAAATCTTATTATTTTCGTGCGGACAAATCCGGAACTGAAACAAAACTGTTATGATTAAGAAATACAGGCTTTGGGATAACATCCTCGGCTGGGCGGTCTTTGCTGTGGCGGCATTCACCTACCTGATGACAATTGAGCCTACGATGAGCCTCTGGGACTGCAGTGAATTCATCGCTTCAGCACATAAGATGGAGGTCGGGCACCCGCCCGGTGCCCCGTTATTTATGATACTGGGAAGGTTCTTTTCCAATTTCGCCGGAGGCAATGAAGCGAAGGTGGCCATGATGGTCAATGCAATGTCAGGGCTGGCAAGCGCACTTACAATACTCTTCCTGTTCTGGACAATAACTCACCTGGCCCGGAGGATTTTCCTGAAACAGGAATCAGACTACACCGCCGGCAGGATAATTGCCGTTCTCGGTGCCGGCCTGACCGGTGCACTGGCATATGCCTTCTCCGATACATTCTGGTTTTCTGCCGTTGAGGGAGAGGTGTACGCCACCTCATCACTCTTCACCGCGGTGGTTTTCTGGGCCATGCTGAGATGGGAGGATGTGGCCGACGAGCCGCATGCCAACAGGTGGATAATACTGATTGCCCTGATGATGGGTCTCTCCATAGGGGTTCACCTGCTGAACCTGCTTGCCATACCGGCAATAGTATTCATCTGGTATTTCCGCAAGTATGAGTTCTCGTGGAAAGGTTTCACTGTGTCAATAATTGTTTCGGTGCTGCTGCTTGTTCTTATAATGTACGGCATCATCCCGGGCATTGTCAGGGTTACATCCGGATTTGAACTCTTCTTCGTCAACAGCCTGGGTCTGCCCTTCAACAGCGGAATGTATATACACCTGCTGCTGTTTATTGCAGCCCTGGTTCTTTCGGTATGGTACAGCTTTACCCACAGTGACGGAATCCGGATATTCATTTTCTCAGGGGTGACGCTTCTTCTTTCGGGGATCTGGCTTCTCACCGACTCACTGGTTCTTAATATTATTTTCCTTTCAGCCGTTGTTTACGGCGCCTGGATTCTCTCCACCCGTCAGAGGGTGGCCCTGAACACAGTCATGACTGCATTGGTGGTAATAATGATAGGCTACTCCAGCTTTGCGGTAATCGTTATCAGGTCGACGGCCAACCCGCCGATGAATGAGAACAACCCCTCGAACCCCTTCGCCCTTCTTTACTACCTTAACCGTGAGCAGTACGGGCAGCGTCCGCTGTTTTACGGACCGTACTACAATGCCCCGGTTACTGATTATGTAAAGGGTAAACCCACATACAATCCTTCCGGCGGGAAGTATATCATTACCAACCGTGAGACAACAAGAAAGTATGATGAGCGGTTTATGACAGTCTTCCCGAGGATGTGGAGTGACCAGGAGGATCATGTCAGGGAGTATGAACAATATGTGGGTGAGAAGGGTAAGCCTGTCAGGGTTACCGATCCCCAGACAGGGGAAGCCACAACCCTGCGTGTGCCCACCTTCGCGCAGAACCTCGGGTTCATGTTCCGTCACCAGCTGGG
>JAKAXP010000344.1 GCA_021816545.1 Bacteroidota bacterium | reverse complement strand
GCCTTACGTGGTAAGCGGGCATCTGTTTGTTGACACCCTCGCTACCCTGACGCTTGAGCCGGGTACAAGGGTATACATGCACCACGGCGCGGAGGTTACGGTGGCCGGATCACTCATTGCCGCGGGTACGGGTGAAAAAAGGATAACAATCGCATCAGACCGGCTTGAAAAGGAATACAGGGACGTACCCGGCAGGTGGAAGGGGCTGACTTTCCAGGGCTGCAGTCGAGGCAATGTTTTGAACTACACAGATATACGTAATGCCGAAATCGCTCTGAAAATCAATGGCCAGCCTGCCTCGGTTCCGGATCTGAGCATGAACAGCAGTACGGTGATGCATAACACCGTAGCCTCAGTTGTTGCAATAAATGCGGATCTTTTTGCAGTCAACTCCCTGTTTGCCCATTCCGGATTCAGTACAGTCTCGCTGGCTGAAGGAGGCAGTTATGAGTTTATCCACTGCACGTTCAGCAACCGATGGGAATATGGATTCCGTTCTGAGCCGGCACTTTTCATCAACCCGCGCAGCGGTACTATGCCGACAGTATCTGTTATAAACTCGGTAATCACCGGGACCCTTTCCGGAGAGCTGCTGATCAATGCCTCACCTGCAGTGGCGGCTTCAAGGTTCAGGGCTGACAGCTCCCTGATAAAGGTTGATACCCTTTCGGCAAGCTGGTATACCACATCTCTTTTCCGGCATGTGCTGACCACTCCTGCTCCGCGCTTCATTGATGAGACTGCATGGGATTTCAGACCTGACACCCTGTCACCCCTTCTTGACCGTGCCGGAAGGACCGAGATGGTCACATGGCCGTCTGACATACGCAGTAAAGCAAGACCCTACGGTGCCGGCCCTGACATCGGGGCATTCGAGAGGCAAAAGGGGGAAAAGCACAAGGAAGATTAAATCCGGATAACCAAAATGCCTTAAAGGCATTGACGTCCCTGATTATTAGCCGTATATTTGTCTTGCTGCTATCTTATCCGTGCACAGAATATTCAATTATGAGGGTTCTGTTCGCCATATCAATCATCCTCTTCACCATGCCGGCAAAAACGGCAGGGCAGAATTATACTGTTATGTTCTATAATGTTGAGAACCTTTTTGACACGGAGGATGACACAACGAAAAACGATGAAGAATTTCTCCCTGAAGGAACCCGGCGATGGACTGCATCAAGGTATCACAGAAAATTAAACTCACTTGCCAGGGCAATTGCAGAGGCAGGGGAGTGGGACCTCCCCTCACTCATCGGTCTTTGCGAAGTTGAAAACGAAAGGGTGGTGAAAGACCTCGCTTACGGAACCCTTCTTTCAGCGGGAAACTACGGAGTCATTCACCGCGATTCACCTGATCCAAGGGGAATTGATCTTGCACTTCTCTACAGGCGTGACCGGTTTAAGGTGGCAGAGGCAAGATCATGGCTGCCGGAAAGCGAGGGCGGTGTTCCTGTTTTAACCCGAAACCTGCTTTATGTCAAAGTCACTGCCGTAAGCGATACTCTCCACCTGCTTATATGCCATCTGCCATCACGAAGAGGAGGGATCCTGGCTGCCGAAGGGCTAAGGGAGAAAATGATAAGACTGGCAGCATCCAGGATTGATTCAATTATGAGCACAGAAGAGGGCAGGGCAGCGATTATAGTAATGGGCGACTTCAATACAGCACCCGATGATCAGTTGCTTTCTGAACTTACAGGAGGGAGAGGATTTGATTACAATGCGGCCGGGAATGTCAGAGATTCAGTTATCTCAGGATTGATAAACCTCTCGGCTGACCTGGCCGGGAAGGGTAAGGGCTCCTACAGGTACCAGGGAATATGGGAGATGATTGACCAGGTGCTGGTATCTCCTGCCCTGGAAGATTCAACCGGTGTCTGGCTTACACCGCCCGGATGTTTCAGGGTGGTTGAAGCTCCTTTTCTGTTGACTGAAGATGAGACCTACCCGGGTCAGAAACCATTTCCGACTTATGGCGGGTACCGATATTCCGGAGGATATTCAGATCATCTTCCGGTGGCAGTAAAACTGATTCACAGGTGATTTTTACACCGGGGAGAGGCCCATCTCAAGACCTTTCTTAATCATGAATTCCCTGGCTGCCTCATGCTCATTCGGTATGATTCCGTCAAGGATGGCTTCCTTTATTGCTGATTTGATGACGCCTACCATCGGGCCTGGCGGTATGTTGAAGGCGGCAATTATCTCATCGCCGTGCACTGGAGGCTGAAAGGTCCGTACGGCGTCTTTTTCCTCGATCTCCTTCAGTTTCCGGCGCACCAGCGCGAAGTTTTCACGGTGTTTCTGCACCTTCATCCTGTTTCCCGATGTGATGTCAGCCTCGCATAGCAGCATAAGGTCATCGATGTCTTCGCCTGCCTCGAACAGCAGCCTTCGCACTGCGGAGTCAGTCACTTCATCCTGTACCAGGGAGATAGGCCTGAGGTGCAGTCCCACCAGCTTCTGGACATACTTCATCCTGTCATTCAGAGGCAGCTTCAGCCTTTTAAACATTTCAGGCACCATTTTGGCACCGATGAACTCATGGCCGTGGAATGTCCATCCAATACCCGGGACGAACTTCTTAGTTGCCGGTTTTGCAACGTCATGGAGCAGAGCTGCCCACCGCAGCCACAGGTCGTCACTTTTTTCAGCCAGGTTGTCGAGCACCTTGATTGTATGGTGAAAATTATCCTTGTGCCCTTTTCCTTCCTTATCTTCCACGCCTTTTAGCCTGTCAATCTCGGGCAGGATAAGGGACAGGAGACCTGTCTGTTCCAGCAGC
>JAKAXP010000343.1 GCA_021816545.1 Bacteroidota bacterium | reverse complement strand
AGACAGCCTTGAGGCTGAACGGCGAAGGCTGAACGAGGAGAAACTCCGGGAAGCGGCCGACAGGCTGGAGGCTATGAAAAGGCAATGGTCGGAACATGAAAACGATGTTAAAAACACAGTTATACGCATCTGTGACTTAAACCATGTAAACTACATAGAAAAGGTCCCCTTCAGGGGTAACCCCGACAATACTATCGAGATCAGCGGAGAGTACATAATCTTTGATGCCAAGAGCCCGGCAAACGACGATCTGTCGAACTTCCCGACCTACATTAAAACCCAGGCCGAAAACCTTAAGAAATATGCAAGCCAGGATAATGTAAAAAAATCAATGTTCCTGGTTGTGCCGACAAATACGATTGACCGGATCAAACAGCTGACCTACAGGCTCGGGGACTATGATGTTTTTGTAATCACCAAGGATGCCCTCGAACCGGTGATCCTCTCGCTGAAAAAAATCGAGGAGTATGACCTGGCTGATAAGCTCAGCCCGGAAGACCGCGACAGCATCTGCCGTATCATCGGCAAGTTTGCCCACACGGTAAAGCGGCGTATTCAGGTCGACCAGTTCTTTTCAGATGAATTCATTGACATTGTCCTTAAAAGCCAGAAAGATCTCCCGGAAGACATTAAAAAACAGGTGATTGAGTTCGAAAAATCCGAGAAACTGAATCCTCCCACCGAAAAGCGCGCAAAGATCATTTCAATAGACGAGCTTCAGAAGAAAAGCGAGGAAATTGAGGCTGAGGCACAGTCAAAGAAGCTCTCCCCTCCTGTTTCAGACGACGAAAACTGATGATGCAATGCGCCGTGAAAAGGATTTTATAGGAGAAAAGGAACTGGATGAGGGTGCACTCTATGGCATCCATTCACTGAGGGCGAGGGAAAACTTTCCGGCTGAAGGCCGCTTCCATTATGAATGGTACAGGGCCATGGCCGTGACCAAACAGGCCTGTTATCTTTCGGCAGCCAGTTTTTTTGCCGAAGCAGCAAAACAGTATGACCTCTCCCGGATGAATATCAGGGTGATCACGGCTGAAATGCTTGAGGCACTTTCGGCCGCTGCGGGAGAATGTGCGGAAGGAAAGCACTTTGAACATTTCATCGTGCCTGCCGTTTCAGGTGGAGCCGGCACCAGTATAAACATGAACGTCAACGAGATCATCGCCAACCGCGCCCTGCAGATACTTGGCAGGCAACCGGGCGAATATGATATAATAGACCCGATTGAGGATGCAAATATCTTTCAGTCGACAAATGACGTCGTCCCCACTGCACTCCGGGTTGCC
Organism: Bacteroidota bacterium; assembly: GCA_021816545.1. Taxonomy (GTDB): domain Bacteria; phylum Bacteroidota; class Bacteroidia; order Bacteroidales; family VadinHA17; genus SR-FBR-E99. Next base: position 1,507 of record JAKAXP010000343.1, on the reverse strand, counting down.
GCCATGCATCTGCTTTCGGTTCTGGAGGGATCAATCAATGAGCTCAGGAAGAAGATCGAGGAGCTTGAACAGAGATACCGAAACACACTTCGTGTTGCTTACACCCAGATGCAGGAGGCAGTACCATCCACCTACGGACGTCTTCTTGCAGGCTATGGCGAGGCCCTCTCACGTGACTGGTGGAGGGTTTCGAAATGCCTTGAACGGATAAAGGTGGTGAACCTCGGCGGCTCGGCAGTGGGAACCTCTGTAACTGTTCCCAGATTCTTCGTGGCTGAGGTTGTTCCGGCACTTCGTCAGCTAACCGGTCTGCCCCTGACGCGTGGCGAAAATCTGTCTGATGCAACCTCCAATCTTGACCCGCTTGTCGAAGTGCACGGCATAATCAAGGCGCACGCCGTCACGATGGAAAAGATGGCAGGTGATCTGCGTATGCTGGCCTCTGATCTGCACGGCAGCAGGTCCCTTTCAATTCCTGCCAGACAGGCCGGCAGCTCAATAATGCCCGGGAAAGTCAACCCGGTCATCGCGGAGTTCGTAATCAGCTGCTCGCACAGAGTGTACAGCAATGACCAGCTTGTTTCTTCTCTCGCTGCCCAGGGCTGCCTTGACCTGAATGCGTACCTCCCGGTAATAGGTCATGCCCTGCTTGAAAGCCTGAAAACCCTTTCTGCGGCTGACAGATCATTGGCTCAGAACATGCTTTCAGATATTGAGATTGAATCCGGCCACGCAGAGGAGCAGGTACTTGCAAGCCCGGCAGTTGCCACTGCACTGCTTCCCTATATCGGCTATAAAAAAGCAGCCTCCATCGCCAGGCTGATGAAAGATGAGCAACTGGATATTTTCGGGGCGAACGAAAAACTTGGCTATCTGGATCCGCAAAAGATCAGGGAGATACTGAAACCTGAAAACCTGGTCCAGGAGGGGTATCGGCTGAAGGATATTGAAGAGTAACTTAAAAATGACAGCAAAAGGAAGGGACGCCAAACCCCACGTGGGAATATTCGGCAGGAGAAATGTGGGTAAGAGCTCACTCATTAATGCCCTCGTGGGACAGGACATAGCCATAGTATCAGAAATTGCCGGCACAACAACTGACCCGGTGAAGAAGAGCATTGAAGTGCATGGGCTCGGACCCCTTATTTTCATTGACACGGCCGGCATTGACGACACCGGAGACCTGGGTGCGCTTCGCATAAAAAAATCAATGGCCTCGCTGAAGCTGATTGACCTTGCAATCCTTGTCCTTTCTGAAAACAGGTTTGGAGATCATGAAGCTGGACTTACTGAGGAGTTTCGCAGGTTTGACATTCCGTTCGTAGTTGTGCATAACAAGAGTGATCTCACACCGGTCACAGGTGAACTGCGGGAAAAGGTCATGACCCTTACCGGCAGGGAGGTTGCAGAATACTCAGCACTGCATCCGGGAAAATATAATCCTTTACTGCTACGGATGATCAGGGAGGCTATGCCAGCTACTGCCCTTAAGAGTCGTGGCATGATA
>JAKAXP010000342.1 GCA_021816545.1 Bacteroidota bacterium | reverse complement strand
AGGACAGACACAGGTGTGCATGCCTCCTTCTTCTGCGCCCATTTTGATACTCCGCGCAATGATCTTGACACTGACAGTCAGCTGCTCTACAACCTGAACGGCATACTGCCTGATGACATCGCTGTGAACAGGATAGCAAAGGTGAAACCGGAAGCCAACGCCAGGTTTGATGCTCTCTCACGCACATACACTTATACAGTTACCGGTGTTAAGGACCCGTTCTGTGCCGACTCGGCATGGCTGCTCTACTGGCAGCTTGACATCGAAAAGATGAATGAGGCTGCCGCAATATTACTGAAACACAGCGACTTCACCAGTTTCAGCCGTCTTCACGGCAGCAATAAGACGAATATATGCAGGGTCACGCATGCGCGATGGCACCGGGATGCGGATAAGCTGATCTTTACAATTACTGCTGACAGGTTCCTGAGAAACATGGTAAGAGCCGTGGTGGGAACGCTTATCCCGGCAGGAAGAGGGAAGTTGTCATTAACTGATTTTGAGTCAATTCTCCAGGGAAAGAACCGGGGACTGGCGGGACAGTCAGCTCCTGCCCACGGATTGTCACTGACTTCAATAGAATATCCCCGCGAAATTTTTATCTGATCCGGCGAACCGGGAAAGAACTGAACCAGCGGCGTCAGTCCGCCGGCTGCTGTCATTCCTCACTGTTCCATATTTCCCAGGCCAGCTGTGCCTGGATAAGAAACATCTCTTCACCGTTTACTGTCAGGCATCCCTGCTCTTCTCCCCTCGCCAGAAATGCAGTAACAGGCGGATTGTAAATGAGATCAAACAGCAACTGTCCCTCCCTGAGGCAACTGTAATCAATGGGAGGCAGTGCATCTGTGTGGGGAGCCATCCCGACGGGGGTTGTATTTATTATTACACCGGCCTCACTGATCATATAACCCGGCAGGTCATGATAAGTATATCCGCCTCTCACAATGCGGCGTGAAACGGGAACGGCAATAATATTCAGATCCAGCAGCGTATGCATCACGCTCTTCGCCGCGCCACCGGTGCCCAGCACGATGGCACTGTCAGGAAGCGAGGTCAGGTTTTTTAAGAGCGACTCCCTGAAGGCCGGGGCATCGGTGTTGTAACCCTTCAGCCACGGCCTGCCCCCGCGGCGAATGACCCTGACTGTATTTACGGCACCAATCTCTGCAGCCACAGGATCAACCTCATCAAGGTACTCAAGCACCTTTACCTTATAAGGGATTGTGACGTTGAACCCGCAGAGGTCAGGCTCCTTTTCAACCAATGCCGGAAGCATGCCCGGGTCCGGCAGTTCAAACTTCCGGTAAGCATGGTCAGCAAGATGCTCCTGTTCGAATTTTTCGGTAAAATGCTTCTGAGAGAATGAATGGCCGAGCGGAAATCCTATGATTCCGAAGAGTCTCATCCCATGTTTTCAGGAAGGAAACTGAAGAAGGTGTCGCTTCTCAGTCCCAGTCTCAGTGATTCGAGGGCAATTATTTCATTGGGAGCTATGTTCCCCAGGTTCACATTGGCCCCGAAGTGTGTTATGAACCAGGCCTGCTGCTGTTTCAGCGGGGCTTCCCAGAGTACATTGTTGAATCCTATCTCCCTGGAAATTGTATTTATCAGTTCAAGATTCACCGAACCGTCATCATTGTAAATGCCGATTGTGCCTGATTCACGGGCCTCTGCAATAACCTTTACGGAGCCGGCATCAAGCTCGGCTTTCATCATCTCCACCCACTGGTCAGGGGTATAAACAATGTTCTTCTTCTTTGAGCCCACCTCGGAAATAACTGTAAACTCGCGTGACAGCTTTCGGATATAATCAAGCTTTTCGCAGTGATCAAACTCATACGACCCGTCGGATATCTCAACCATCTTCACACCTGCATCCTTCAGCAGGTCAACATATTCGCCGTACAGACCCCTTATAATGAAGGCCTCGAAGAGGGTTCCTCCGAAATATACTGTCATCCCTGCGTTGTGGTAGGTCTTTATCTTTTTGTCCACACCGGGTGTTATTACCGATGTTCCGAAGCCCAGCTTCACGAAATCGACATACCCGCTGCCCACCTCAGCGAAATCTTCAGCTTCCCTGAGACTCAGTCCCTTGTCCATCACCATTGTCAGCCCCTCTTTCCTCGGCTTTGCGGGCCTCTCGGGGATATGTGTAAGCAGTTGTCTTGCCTGTTTCATATCTTAGTTGGTTTTCCTGAAAAGTCGTCTCATTGCGTTTGTCAGCTTTTCCTCCGGCAGGAGCACTGCATACTCTTCAAGCAGCTCATTATCAAGCCTTACAGCCCTGATCAGGTTGCGGGCAGCCTCTGTAAGGTTGCCGGTATGGAGGTAGCCTGAGGCAAGAAGGAAATAGATCCCCGGCAAGTCGCCGCTTACCTTGGCAACCTTCTTCAGGAGGCGAATGGCACCCCTGTAGGCGCCGGTCATCATGATCACTATGCCTGTTTCAATCCATGCCTCGTCATAATAGCCGTCAATCGCAAGTGTTTCAGCGTAGCACCTGATTGCCTCCCTCAGGTTTCCCATCATGATATATGCCTTTCCGAGCGAGAACCAGTAATCCGGATTCTCCGGGTCGAGCTCAATGGCCTTTTTCAGTGGAACAATGCTTTCTGCAGGCCTGCTGCGGGAGAGGGACAGGAGTCCCAGTCCATACCACGGATCGGGAAAGTCAGGAGTAATATCTATGGCTTCAGTATAGTATTTGCGCGCCATTTCCTCATCACCGGTCTTGTCATAGCACTCGGCGAGATATGTGAGACCTTCCAGACTGTCAGGCTCCTCTTCCACAAAC
>JAKAXP010000042.1 GCA_021816545.1 Bacteroidota bacterium | reverse complement strand
ATTGGCGCCAATAGCCTGTGACTGCAGGCTGTTGCGGTTGTTATCGCGGGCTGAGATCTGCATCACCGGGTCGGCCCCGAGTGAGGCCGCCACGACTGAGCATGCCGCGCTTGACATCCGCGGTACTGCTGATGATCCGTCGGTGAAGTTTATTGCCGCGACGTAAGGCATGACAGTAAGTATCTTCTCACGGAGCCTTGCCGTGGCGGCCGTAAGCGGCGGCGTCACCTCGGCGGTGACGACGAACCTGCCGCTGCGCAGTTCCTGTTCCAGGGCCGATTGCGGCACGGTGACGCCTGGCGGGTGATACTCCGCATCGCCCTTCCACCATGCGGGCTGGCGGATGGGTCTGAAGACCTTCTCCTCAAGGGCTGCCCCGAGAGTCTGCCCCGGCCTCCGTGACGGGATGAAGATTTTGCGCAGGCCCGTCATCCGTGCCGTGCGAACCACCTCGCCCCATGTCTCAGTACCGGCCCTGTCCCAGTCGACCGGCGGCAGTACCTCCAGGAGCTTATGGACGCGATGCATCCGCCGTGAACGTTCATAGATAAGATGCCAGGCGCAGCGGCGCGTTGGGTCAACATAACAGCGGCCGTCGGTGACGCCGCCGCAGGGACCGTTGCGGATCCCCTTGGGACAGGACATATGACAGATGAATGCTGTCTCCTGCAGCAGGCAGTTGCCACACATCCTGCAACCGAAGAGTGGTCCCTTGACCACCCTTTCGGTCAGTGCCAGCAAACGCTTGCCCGCCGGCTGCCTGCTGAAAGGACGGAATGCAGGCTGCCAGCGGCGGAGAGGCGTAAACAGAGCCATCAGTTTTTCAGATGATGTACATGTTTATCAGTTGCTCATAGAGCTCCTGCCTGCCGCTGATCTTTTTAGGCTCACCGGCCTTCGCGGCCAGGTCACGCAGGTCCTCAAGGGTCAGTTTACCCTTCTCATAAAGGGCGCCGTTGCCTTTGTCAAACGAGGCATACCTTGCCTTGCGCATCTTCAGGTAATCTGAATCCTTAAGGATGCGGTCAGCAATTACAAGCCCGCGGGCAAAGGTATCCATACCATTGATATGGGCTATGAAGAGATCCTCAGGATCAGTTGAGTTGCGGCGTACATGTGCATCGAAGTTGATTCCGCCGGTTTTGAAACCTCCGGCCATCATAATGACAAGCATAGCCTCGGTGATCTCATTGATATTCGTCGGGAACTCATCGGTATCCCATCCGTTCTGGTAGTCACCCCTGTTGGCGTCAATGCTGCCGAGCATGCCTGCATCGGCTGCTGTCTGGAGGTCATGCTGGAATGAGTGCCCTGCAAGCGTTGCATGGTTCACCTCAACGTTGAGTTTGAAGTCCTTGTCAAGGCCGTAGTGACGGAGGAATCCGATCACTGTTGCAGCGTCATAGTCATACTGGTGTTTGGTGGGCTCCATCGGCTTGGGCTCGATGTAGAACGTCCCCTTGAATCCCCTCTTACGACCGTAGTCACGGGCAATGGTGAGCATCATTGCAAGGTGGTCCAGCTCGCGCTTCATATCGGTGTTGTGGAGTGAGAGGTAGCCCTCGCGTCCTCCCCAGAATACATAACCTTGTCCGCCCAGGGCGATTGTTGCGTCAATGGCGTTCTTCAGCTGTACTGCCGCATTGGTGAGCACAGTGAAATCGGGATTGGTGGCAGCGCCGTTCATGTAACGGGGGTTGCCGAAGAGATTGGCAGTGCCCCACAGGAGCTTCATGCCTGTCTCCTTCTGCCTGGCCTTTATGACCGGCACCCACTTCTCCAGCCGTTTCTCTATGTCAAATACCGATCCGTCACCTACCAGGTCGGTATCATGGAAGCAGTAAAACGGGGCACCTATCTTTTCAAAGAATTCGAATGCCATGTCAAGCTTGACCTTTATCCTGTCATCACCCTCCATGCCGTCATACGGGAAATCCCTTGTTTTTGCACCGAAGGTATCTGTGCCGTCGCCGCAGAATGAATGCCAGTATGCTATCGCGAAACGAAGGATGTCCTTCATCTTCTTTCCGCCCACCTTTGCTTCGGGGTCATACCACTTGAATGCCATCGGATTCTTCGAGTCCCTGCCTTCATACTGAATCTTCCCTATACCGGGGAAAACTTCGCCTTTGATCTTTTTTGCCATATGTCTGTTATTTTTCGTATTGCATTTCCCCGGGGGCACCGGGATGCTTCATGTATGTAAATTTCTCTTAATGTCTCAACCCGGAGTTCAGAGACTCCCCAGGGATCATATCATTCGTAAATCTGATTCTCAAGGATATCAAGCCATTCCTGGTACCTCGCGTCGTAAATCATAGCAAGTCGGGAGTCCGGTTCGCTTGTTCCGGTAACCTTCAGTCCGCTGAATGCTTCCTCCTCCGATCTGTAGAAGCCGCATCCTATCCCCGCACCGCGGGCTGCACCCACTGAACCGTCAGTATTGTAAAGTGTGATAACCGTTGAGGTCAGGCTGGAGAGTATATCCCTGAACACCCTGCTCAGGAACATGTTTGACTCGCCGGCCCGTATCACCGACGGATTGATTCCTGTCTCCTTCATTATCTCAAGGCCGAAGCGGAATGAATATGCAATGGACTCCTGAGCCGCACGGTAGAGATGTCCCTGACGGTGAATGTTGAAGTTCAGGCCATGTACAGAGGCCCTGATATCTTTATTGCGGAACATTCTCTCCGCACCATTTCCAAAGGGGAGTATCAACAGCCCTTCACTTCCCGGGGCAACGGCGGCAGCAAGGTCATTCATCTCCTGGTAACTGAGTCCTGCCCCGGTGTTCTTCTTGAGCCAGGAATTGAGAATGCCGGTGCCGTTTATGCAAAGCAGCACTCCCAGACGGGTCATCCGTTTGGTATGGTTGACATGAAGGAATGTGTTGATTCGTGACATCGGGTCAAACTGGGTTATGTCAGTGACACCGTAAATCACTCCTGAGGTACCGGCTGTTGTTGCAACCTCCCCCGGATGCAGCACATTCAGTGACAGTGCGTTGTTCGGCTGGTCACCGGCCCTGTATGACACCGGGATGCCGGGTTTGAGTCCAAACTCATCGGCCATTTCCCTGGTAAGGCCCCCCTGCAGTGAGAAGGATTGTACAGGGTCAGCAAGCAGATCAGGAGAAATACCGTAATAATCAAGCAACTCCTCTGACACCTCACCCCTCATGAAATCCCAGAAGATACCCTCAGACAGGCCACTGAAGGTAGTCTTTATCTCGTCTGTCAGACGCATGGCAAGGTAATCACCCGGCAACATGATCTTGTATATGCTTTTGTAGACGTCCGGTTCGTTTTCCCTGACCCATGCAAGCTTTGATGCGGTGAAGTTGCCAGGTGAGTTGAGCAGGTGATGCAGGCAGAAGTCCTTTCCCATCCTGTCAAAAGCCCTGTCACCTACCTCCACTGCCCTGCTGTCACACCAGATTATTGAGGGGCGGAGAACCTTTTTGTTTTTGTCAACCACAACCAGCCCGTGCATCTGGTAAGAGATCCCTATTGCTCCGATGTCTTTCCGTTTGGTTCCCAGCGGTTCAAGGCATGCAGCCAGTGCGAGGGTGAAGTTCTTCCACCACATCTCAGGGTCCTGTTCAGCCCATCCGGGAACGGGAGCAGAGATCTCCATCTCTGAAGGCGGATAGGATGCGGTGGACAAAGCTTTGCCGGCGGTTCCGTCAATTACGGAGACCTTCACCGATGAGCTTCCGAGGTCAATACCAAGTAATAGCATACGGGTTCTTTTTTAGGAATAATTTCTCACTGTGGTGATAAATGTACGGATATTTTCCGTAGAAGCATCGGGGGGCATCCCTCCCCCGCATGACCATATTATACCCTGTGTGTCTCCGGCTTCGCGCATCATGCTGATCACTCCGGCCTCCACTTCGGCAGGAGTTCCCAGGGCAAGCACATCCCTGGGCGGCAGGTTTCCAAGCAGGATTACACCTTCACCGGCCAACTGCCTCATTTCAGTTATGGTATGGTTAAAGCTGAAGTTGAAGAGGTTGATACCTATCTCCTTAAGATAGGAAGCTGTTATAAGCCCTGCCGCATCATTGTGGAAAAAACTCACCTTAGGATTAAACGTGCTGTAAATACGTTTCAGGTGAGGCAGAACGAATGTCTCAAAATCAGGCCGACCCAGGAATCCGACAATGTCATCGAGCAGAAGCACCCCCTGTATGTCAGGGAACTTTTCATACTGCAGTTCAAGCCAGTCGATGACGAAGTCGGTTATGACCGTAAGCGCCTTCTGCGCCTCATCCGGATTGACGGCCAGTGCCATCATGAAGTCGGTGGTACCGAAGAGAAAAGTGGCAATGTTCAGGGGGCCGCGGCTTGATGCAAACCGATAGTGGCAGCCGCACTCCTTCACCTTATCCTGGTATTTTGCCATGCGGCTTATTACGAACGGCAGCAGTCCGTCAGTCTTCACGCATGGCTTCGCCAGCGAAGCAATGGCTTCCGTGGTACAGTTGAGCCTTACGGGATGCGGGAAATCATTCTCGGTCCAGACCAGTTTCGTACCGAATGCTGAGGGCTCGGTGCACATGCCGTATTCCGACCAGAAGCCGGGAAGGAACATGACGTCGGGAAAAACCTCCTGTGCCCGGAGGTTGGCCTCAAACCATGTCACCGGGTCAGTAAAGTATTCCAGGATGGTTGTTCTGTGCCAGCCGGGAAGCCATGGGCTGTCAATTATGAAACCCACAGGGCGTTCCTGCATCTTCTCCCCTTTCACCACCTTCAGGAGTGTCTCCCAGTGTCTGTCATTCATATGGTCAGGTTGTGTACTTGATTCAAAAACCATTAAATACCCGGAACAAAATAGAATTTTAAACTCCTGTAATATTCCAGGTCATGAAGCGGCTGCTCCACCCCTTCGGGGAAGGGCATCCTTGAAAATGTCTGAAAGTAAAGCAGACAGGCATCCTTCCACCAGCGTGCCTCTGCTGCCTGGATAGCCAGCATCTGCCTCACATGCTCATACTGTTCACTGTCAATTTTACCCTGCAGCGTCTCCCAGTATGTACGATAACCCTCTGCTGTGTTAACCCCCTCCTGGTATTTAAGGCACATTTCGTCCCAGAGGGTTCTGCCTGATTTCATGGTATAATACCAGGGAAGGTGATGGAACCAAAGCAACAGGTTTTCCGGACATGTCCGGGGGTCATTGAAAATTCCGTTGAGTGGCGGGAAATACTGGCTGACTGCGTTGCTGCCTGCGGTGGTCCGGTCAAAACCGATACCGGCAGTGTCAGCCCTGTGATAATAGACTGCAGTCCAGTCAGGACGGCCGCGGTCGACCCACGGGCCCGGCCCCCAGTGATGCCCCTCGGCCATTATATGATGCAGTCCCAGCGGGGTCATGTAGTTCACCGCAGCCTCCCTCGATGTAAGCATCATGTCAGATATGCCCCCGGCGATTGCCGGGTCATGTGTCATTGTCATCCTGATCCATTCCATGGCAATTTCCCGCGGTGAGAGTCGCGGGTTCCATGCCAGCCTCCCGAAGGCATACCAGTTGGCCTGGCCAAAGAGATGGCCGGTCCAGTTTCTTTCAGATCCTATGTTTGCCACTCCGGCCATGCCTGTCAGTGCGTGACCGTGAAGGGTGCCGTCAATAACCTTCGAGACCTCAGAGCCGGGGCCTGCCGCATATGTATCACTGGTCAGCACCTCACTGTAGAGCGGAGCCAGGTAGACCAGGTGTGTTGCACATCCCAGGTACTCCTGCGTGATCTGGAACTCCATCATCAGCGGGGTTGAAGGCATGGCACCGAAAAGGGGGTGGAATGGCTCCCGCGGCTGGAAATCGACCGGCCCGTTCTTAACCTGTACAAGCACATTCTCCCTGAATTTTCCGTCAAGGGGTACAAATTCATTATAAGCCTGTTTTGCCCTGTCAACAGGCACATTGTTGTCATACACGAATGCTCTCCACATCACCACTCCTCCGTAGGGAGCCACTGCATCGGCCAGCATGTTTGCACCGTCGGCATGAGAACGGCCGTAGTTCTGCGGGCCGGGTTGCCCTTCGGAGTTGGCCTTTACCAGAAAGCCTCCGAAATCGGGGATCAGAGAATAGATCTCCGCTGCCTTTGCCTTCCACCATGCCGCCACTGCAGGGTCAAGCGGATCAGATGTGGGCAGGCTCCCGGTCTCCTGCGGGGCGCTGAAACGGGCAGTGAGATAGACCCTGATGCCGTAGGGTCTCATCACGTCAGCCAGGGCAGCAACCTTTGCAAGATACTGTGGTGTCAGTACCAGCGCATTTGCGTTGACGTTGGTTATGACTGTGCCGTTGATTCCGATAGAGGCATTGGCCCGTGCATAATCCCTGTAACGGGGTGAGATATAGCCGGGAAGAAGATGCCAGTTCCAGATCGAGTTGCCTGCATACCCCCTCTCTACACTTCCGTCAAGGTTATCCCAGTGGTTCAGCAGCCTCAACCTTGTGGCTGGCTGTTCCTTGATGTCAAGGTTGTCAAGCGGTGACCCGGTGCTTATTATCCTCAGGAGGTGGAAGAGGCCGTACAGGACACCCCGTTCTCCCTCTGATGCAACCACTGTAATATTTCTCCGGCCCTGCCTGACACTCCTTATAATATATCCTTCCTCTCCGGTTGCACCGGGAACGGCATCAGGAAGAAGGGATGCAATGAAAGGAGATGAACTGAATGTACCGGCAATGAGTGTCCCCCTCCCTTCAGGAGAAGCAACTTCCCTGATACTCATCCCTGTCATGGATGTCATACCGGCAATAAACTCATCGTGGGCAGTACGGATAACCGGTGATTCACCGGTGATCATGACGTTTTCAAACCGACGTTCGCATTCCCGCAGGTATCCCCTGTCATTTACCGGTTGAAACCTCAACCATAGCCGGTAACCGTCATCAGCCAGCGCCTGTGCAGCCGGGAACAGAAGGAGAACGGAGAGGAAGAATGAATACGTCTTTTTCATAGGCACTACGGTTTGCCTGATCTGAGCGATGACTGCCTTACTATCAGTTCATGGCTGAGGGTGATTGAGTTAACCTTCTCGTACTGCGTCCCCTCAAGTATCCTGATCATTGTTGATGCCGCCACCTCACCCATTGCCCTTCCGGGGTAGCGGACCGTGGTCAGGTTAGGCTCAACTATTCGCGAAACCGGATCATCATTGAACCCTGCAACGGCAATATCCTCCGGTACCCGGAATCCTTTCTTCTTCAGCTCACATACAAGTGATACGGCCGAGTTGTCATTGGCGGTGAATATTCCGTCAGGCATTGTGCCGTTTGCAAGCAACTGGTTAAGTATTGTTTCTCCGGAGTCATCTCCCAGATCTGTCACAATAAGCATCCTCTCGTCAAAGGTGATTGAGTTATCTGCCAGAGCCTGCCTGAATCCCCGGTACCTGTCATTGTATACATTCCTGTTCAGGCTTCCTGCAACATGAACTATTTTTCTGCAACCCTGATCCACCAGGTGCTGTGTTGCATCATATCCTGCCCTGTAGTTGTCAATAACCACGCTGACACAGTTGCCGCATTCAAATACCCTGTCGAAGAAGACGAGAGGTATATCCTTGCGCAGAACGTTTTTGAATGCATCCTTTGTTTTTGTCTCGTAGGAAAGAGAAACCAGGAGCCCGTCGACACGGCTGTTGAAGAGCGCCTGTATGTTGGCCTCCTCGAGAGCGGCGGATTCTTCACTCTGACTTATCAGGAGCTGGTAGCCTGAGTTGTTTGCAACCTTCTCCATCCCTGAAATAACAGTCGACATGAAATGGCTGTCAATCCTGGGAATTATCACCCCCAGTGTCTTTGTCCGTTTCTGCCTGAGGTTTGCAGCAAACTTGTTGTGCTGATAACCCATTTCCTGGGCTGTCTGCATTATCTTTTTCCGTAGCTCCTTCCTGACCTGCGGACTGTTGTTGAGGGCCCTTGAGACTGTTGATGCCGAGATATTCAGCATCTTTGAGATATCATAGATGGTGACCTCTCCTTTTTTCTTCATTCCTGTCATAATTCTTCAAAATAAGTAATAAAACCGGTATTATTGAAATAATTTGAACTATTTTTTGCAATCGGTTGCATATTTAAATCCGATTGTATACTTTTAGTTACGTTTTGGCCTGTGCATGGCTGTGCCGTGCCCTAAGGCGAGCGAAAAAGGTTTGACATAACGTGTAATCCTAACAACAATCTTACCATGCAATCGGCTACAGGAAAACTTTCCTTCAGGGAGAAGCTGGGCTACAGTCTCGGAGACGGTGCAGCCAACTTCATCTTCCAGACAATGATGCTTCTTCAGCTCAGTTTTTACACTGATACTTTCGGGTTATCCGCAGGAGCGGCGGCAACGCTGTTCCTTGTCGCCAGGCTCTGGGGCGCTGTCTGTGACCCTATCTTCGGCGCCCTGGCAGACCGGACCAACACCCGGTGGGGTAAATTCAGACCGTGGATCCTCTGGACTGCTATTCCCTTCGGTGTGCTGGGCTATCTTGCCTTCAGAACACCCGACTTCAGTGAGACCGGCAAACTGGTTTATGCCTACGCCACATACCTGCTCCTGCTGACTGTTTATTCGGCAAACAATAATCCCTATGCGGCCCTCAGCGGTGTGATCACAGGAAACATGAAGGAGCGCACAAGCCTCTCATCTGTAAGGTTCGTTGTAGTAACCCTTGCAACAATTGCAATCATGGGCTTCACCCTGCCGATGGTCAATCATTTCGGAGCCGGTGACAGTGCAAAGGGGTACCAGGTCACTATGGGAATCTTCAGCCTGCTTGCCATCCTGTTCTTCTTCATAACCTTCTTTACCACGAAGGAACGCATTGCACCACCGCCACAGCAGAAGACATCACTGAAACAGGACCTCTCAGACCTCGTACACAATAAGCAGTGGGTAATGATGTTCATCGTTTTCCTGTTTATGTTCATCTTCCTGGCACTCCGCAACAGCATGCTGCTCTACTACTTCAAGTACTATCTTGATCCGGAGAGCATGAGGACTTTCCTTGTGAACATCGACAAGGGACTGTTCGGTCTGCTTGAAGGGCTTAAACTTACAACCGAAGGCGCCAACTATGCTGACAACAGTTTCAGCGTCATTAATATAATAGGTCAGCTATGCGCCATCCCGGGTATAGCCGTTGGTAACGCCCTGGCCAAAAAGTTCGGGAAGAGAGACGTCTTCAGAACGTGGCTTATTGTGGCAGGCATTATGGCTGCTCTCTTCTTTGTTGTACCTCCCTCCGGGATTTGGGCAATCCTCATCCTTTCAGTCCTCTTCAACTTCTCATGGGGCGTGACAATGCCGTTGCCGTGGGCTATGATGGCTGACGTGGCAGATTACTCAGAATGGAAATTCAACCGCCGTGCAACAGGAATTGTCTTTGCAGGGATAGTTGTAGGACTGAAAGTAGGGCTGGCAATAGGCGGTGCCCTGGGTGGCTGGCTTTTGAAAGGATACGGCTATGTAGCCAACGTTGAACAGTCAACCACCGCAGTACAAGGCATAAGGCTGTCTGTCAGCATATTCCCTGTGATAGCAATCGTCCTCTGCGTGATTGCCCTGTTTGTTTACGGAATAGGCCGCAAGGTTGAGTACCAGATGCAGGATGAACTGGCCGAGAGACGCAAATCCTATGCAGGATAAACAGGCTATCTGAAACAAGACATATGCAACAAGAAAGTCCAACAATAATACTATGAAAAAGATGCTGATACCGGCTATTGCAGCAGCAGCCATTCTGCTTTCATCATGCGGAAACGATGACACCACCCTCAGTAAGGCATATGAGGATCACTTCCTGATAGGCACCGCCATAAACGGGATGCAGATCTCCGGGGCTGATCCGAAGGCCCTTCCTTTCATTGCAAGTCAGTTCAACTCCGTCACCGCGGAGAATGAAATGAAATGGGAGCGGATTCACCCTAAACCGGGAGTATACAACTTCGGCGTAGCCGACAGTATTGTAGCCTTCGCGGAACGCAACGGCATGAAGGTCATCGGCCATGTGCTGGTATGGCACTCACAGACACCCATGTGGGTATTCCAGGATTCCCTGGGCAATCAGCTGACACGTGATGCCCTCCTGGAAAGGATGCGTGAGCATATCCATACCGTCGTCGGACACTACAAAGGCCGTGTCCTCGGCTGGGACGTGGTTAACGAGGCAGTGAATGAAGACGGTACGCTTAGGCGCACAAAATGGCTGGAAATAATCGGTGAGGACTATATCGAAAAGGCTTTCATCTTCGCCCATGAGGCCGACCCTGATGCAGAACTCTATTACAATGACTATAATAACGAGGAGCCTGCCAAATTTGCCGGAGTAATACCCATAATCAAAAATCTTCAGGCAAAAGGGATCCGCATTGATGGTGTTGGAATCCAGGGACACTGGCACCTTGATTCGCCTGATATGGCGATTGTTGACAGGAGCATCGGCGATTACGCCGCGCTGGGGATGAAGGTGATGATCACCGAAATGGAAATCAACGTTCTGCCTACCCCTAAAAGGTTCTACGGGGCAGAGATCTCAAACAGAGGTGCGTACCTTGACTCACTCAACCCTTATGTGGAAGGACTTCCTGATTCGGTTCAGACACAGCTGACAAATCGCTATGCGGAGCTTTTCAGGATACTTCTTAAGCATGACGATGCCGTGACGAGGGTTACATTCTGGGGAGTGCATGACGGCTATTCATGGAAGAACGGTTGGCCGATACCGGGACGCACAAACTACCCGCTTCTGTTCAACCGTGACTATACCCCGAAACCGGCTTATCATGCAGTCATCAGGGAAGCAAGGAAACTCAAATGAAAATTAATCAATAACACCATATGAAAAAGACAGCAAAAGTGCCGTACAAGGATCCTTCCCTTCCTGTCAGGAAAAGGGTTGAGGATCTTATCGGAAGAATGACAATCGAGGAGAAGTGTGCCCAGTTGATGGGGCTCTGGAACGGCGGGGTGGAAGATTTTAAGCCTGAGATATTCAGTGACCCCTCGAAGATGAAGGAGATCTTCGGAAACGGCTGTCACTCGGTCCATCCTGCTCCTTTCGGAATTAAGGATACCGTCAGGATGCGCAATGCGATCCAGAAATATCTTGTTGAGGAGACCCGCCTTGGTATTCCGGCAATTTTTGTTGATGAGGGGCAGCACGGGATGATGAGGCCTGAGGCCACCGTCTTCCCCCAGGCGATAGGGCTGGCATGTTCCTGGGACCCGGCGCTGTTTGAAAAAGTATACGGAGTTGTGGCTCATGAGATGCGCTCGAGGGGAACTCACCATGCACTGACCCCGGTCATAGATGTATGCCGTGACCCCAGGTGGGGTCGCACCGAGGAGACCTACGGCGAAGACCCGTACCTCAACGGGATACTGTCCGTTGCTGCAGTGAAAGGGCTTCAGGGAGGGGACAAGGGCAGGGTGGAAAAGAATAACGTCGCCGCAACACTCAAGCACCTGGCCGGTCACGGTCAGTCGGAGGGCGGCCTGAACCAGGGCCCGGCCAACTATTCAATGAGGGTACTTCGCGATTATCACATGCCCCCCTTTAAGATGTGCATTGACCTTGCGAAACCTGCATCGGTGATGCCCTCATACAACGAGGTCGACGGAGTTCCATCACACGCCAACAAGTGGCTTTTGAAGGATCTGCTTCGAGGAGAGTGGGGTTATAAGGGAATGATAGTCTCAGACTATTACGGCGTTGACCAGCTTTTCAACAAGCACTTCGTCTGCCATGATGCGGAGGAGGCAGCCGTTACTGCATTCAATGCCGGAGTACAGTATGAATTCCCGCAGGCAAATATGTACAGGATACTTCCCGACCTGCTTAAGAAAAGAAAAATCAAAAAGGAGGATATTGACCATGCTGTTGAGCAGGTGCTGACATTCAAATTCAGCCTGGGTCTCTTTGAGAATCCCTATGTTGATGAGAAGCAGGCAATTGCCGTCAGCAAGGCACTGATGCACAGGAAGACGGCACTGAAGGCCGCCCACGAATCAATCGTACTCCTGAAGAATGAGGGTTTGCTGCCGCTGAAGAAAGGCAGATACAAAAGGATAGCAGTAATTGGCCCGTGTGCAAATGACCTCTGGTTCGGGGGTTACTCCGGTGAACCGCATGAAAAGGTGAGTCTCCTTGACGGCATCAGGGCAAAAGCCGGCAACGGCACCGAGGTACTCTTCGCGCAGGGATGCAGGCTTACTATAAATACCACCCTGAGCTACTTCAACTGGAAATATGACGAGATAAAGTTCGCATCGCGCGAAGAGAACCTCAAACTCATAAAGGAGGCCGTAAAAGTTGCATCCGCTGCTGACCTTGTCATCCTCGCACTGGGCGAGAACGAGCATCTGTGCCGCGAGGCGTGGGCCAAAAACCATATAGGTGACAACATGACCCTCGACCTATTCGGAGAGCAGAACGAACTGGCAGATGCCATTGCCGCCCTGGGCAAACCCGTTGTGCTGTACCTTATGAACGGACGGCCACTTGCTATAAATGCTCTTGCAGAGAAGGTTCCAGCCATACTCGAAGGGTGGTACATGGGGCAGGAGACCGGCACCGCAGCCGCAGACATAATCTTCGGAGAAGTCAATCCCTCAGGGAAACTGACAATTACCTTCCCGAAGTCGGCCGGCCAGCTGCCGATGTATTATAACCACAAGCCCAGCGCACAATGGCAGGACTACCTCTCACAGGACGTCAGGCCGCTGTTCCACTTCGGATACGGGCTGAGTTATACAAGATTCAGATACGGCAAGCCTGCCCTGAGAAAAGCCACTGTGAAAAAAGGAGAGACTGCCAGGGTGACCGTGGAGGTCACGAATGCAGGGAAGCTGCCAGGAGATGAAATTGTGCAGCTCTATATCCGTGATGTGGTCAGCACGGTAACCCGCCCTGTGAAGGAGCTGAAAGGATTTGCCCGTGTTTCACTGAAGCCCGGAGAAACAAGAAAGGTCTCATTCGACATTACACCTGACACCCTCGCATTCCATAACATTGACATGAAATATGTGGTGGAGCCGGGTGAATTTGAGATAATGACCGGATCATCATCCAGGGATGAGGACCTGC
>JAKAXP010000341.1 GCA_021816545.1 Bacteroidota bacterium | reverse complement strand
AGGAACTCTTCTGTCAACATTACTGCCCTTGAGGAAAAAGCTGCTGCTATGAACTCAGATGCGTCCTTCCTGACCTCTGCGGTTGCCGGTGCTGTGACAGAGGTTGTGAAGAAGGAAGCCTCCACCTCCAACGTTGTAATGATGGTGAAAGGGGAATCTTCTCCTGAAGAATATGTAATAATAGGTGCCCACTATGACCATCTCGGCATGGGCGGACCCGGCTCCTCAAGCAGGACGCCGGATACCGTTGCGGTCCATTACGGTGCTGATGACAACGCCTCGGGGGTGGCCCTTATGATTGAGCTTGCGGAGAGACTGGCTGCCATGAGGCCCAGGCCTGCAAGAAGCATTGTCTTTGTCGCCTTCTCAGGCGAAGAGATGGGGCTGCTGGGGTCAAAGTATTTTGTTGAGAATGCAGGTCTGGTGCCGTCATCTGTCAATCTAATGGTCAACCTTGACATGGTCGGGCGAATGAAGGAGGGCAACGGCCTGCAGGTTGCAGGAGTAGGTACTGCTACAGGGTTGCGAGATACTGTGCTGGCATATGCTGACACCACCGCCCTCAGCCTGGCATTCACTTCCGAGGGGTACGGTCCGTCAGACCATTCGGCGTTCTACGGAAAAAATATCCCGGTGCTCTCATTCACCACCGGAGCGCACCTTGACTACCACACACCGCAGGATACCCCCGACAAGCTCAACTATGACGGCATGGTCACGACAGGAAACCTGGTTTTCAGTGTTGTCAAGGCTGCTGCCGGCGAACGCTCAAGGCTTGCCTTTACTGAGGCAGGACCGAAGGAACCCGCCAGCCCGATGGGACGACGCAGGGGAGTTACACTGGGAATAATGCCTGACTTTGCCGGCAACGTCAAGAACGGACTGAGGGCTGACTTTGTCACTCCCGGCAAGCCCGCAGCGCTCGGAGGAATGGTCAAGGGAGACATAATCGTGGCAATAGATGAGAAGCCTGTCAGCAACATTGAGGACTACATGTTCAGGCTCAGCCAGCTTAAACCCGGTCAGACTGTAACCGTGGAGGTTATGAGGGACGGAAAAAGGGAACTGTTATTAATCCAGTTATAACGTAATAACAACAATAATCATGAAGAACTTTCTTTTCTGGACAATTGCCATAGTAATTACCGTCGCAGCTGCGATGTACCAGAGGATGACCGGTCCCACCTATCCATACAGGACCACCGCATCCGTTGACGGAACAGAATACTCCTTCGCGCTTAAGCGCAGTCAGACGAACACCCACCCCTGCATGATAAAGCTGGAGGTGCCTCAGGATGTTACAGGAACGCTCATGTTCCGCCGGTTCAGGTCAAATGATGAGTGGACTGCCGTGGAGATGAAGCATGACGGTGAGAAGCTTGCCGGAGAACTGCCATCCCAGCCTGCAGCCGGAAAACTTGAGTATTACGTAATTCTGAAAGGGGCCTCGGGCACGGATATTCCGCTAATGAAGGAAAAACCTGTGGTAATCAGGTTCAAGGGCAACGTCCCTGCATTGATAATGATCCCCCATATCCTTATTATGTTTTTTGCAATGCTCCTCTCCAACCTGGCGGGTATTACCGCAGCTGCAGGGATGAGTTCACAGAGAAAGAACGGCCGCCTTGCCCTCTGGCTTCTCCTGGCTGGAGGAATGGTTCTCGGTCCGCTGGTTCAGAAATATGCCTTCGGCGACCTCTGGACAGGCATCCCATTTGGTTGGGACCTGACTGACAACAAAACGCTTATAGCAGTGATTGCATGGGTTGTTGCAGTAATCATGAACCGGAAGAAGGAAAGACCTGCATATACCATCGCTGCTGCAGTGATTCTGCTGCTGGTTTACTCCATCCCCCACAGCCTTTTCGGGTCTGAACTTGACTACGCAACAGGCGCTGTTACACAGGGATAAAAAAATTTTCTTGCAAATCCTGCTTTTTTCTACCTTGGATGCAGCATTTGTGCATCGCCCCCGTCATTGAATTGAAGAGTTCAAATACGTGGGTGCGGCGTCAAACATACACAAACCGGATCTTTTTGCAAAGATGGAAAATGTTGAAGCAGCATTCAGGAACATCCACCAGGACCTGATCGACGGGTGTCGTGCAGGTGACCAGAAGGCACAGTTCCAGGTTTACAAGCTTTACTATAAAGCGATGTACAACACCAGCCTGCGTATCGTGAGCGATGAAATGGAGGCTGAAGATGTGATGCAGGAAGCGTTCCTCTCAGCCTTCGAGAAGATAAACACTTACTCGGGGACGGTAAGCTTCGGCGCATGGCTGAAGAGAATAGTGGTAAACAGATCACTCGACGTCCTGGGGAAAAGGAAAGCGATCTTTGAAGACATTGAAAGTCACGTTGGAATCCGCGACGACAGCAGTGAGGATGCTGCCTACCGCGAGGACCTGGAACTGCGGGTTGAAGAGGTAAAGGCCGCCATTGAGCGACTGCCGGAAGGATACCGCGTGATACTCTCTCTCTATCTCATCGAGGGTTATGACCATGATGAGATTGCAGAGATGCTCAACATCTCAAGCAGCACCTCGAGATCACAGCTCTCGAGGGCTAAGCAGAAGCTGGTGGGTGAACTTAAAAACAGAAAAATTTTCGAAGGATGAACACTATAGAAGACATAATCAGGAAAAGCAGGAGCGGGTTTGACGACAGGGAGCCGTCTGACGGGCACTTCGAAAGGTTCAGCTTCAAACTGGCCACAAGGCTTCATGCCGGCGGGGCCAAGAGAAGCATAGTGCCATACCTGCTCAAGGCTGCAGTTGTTACCCTGCTGGTGACCCTCTCTTCAC
>JAKAXP010000340.1 GCA_021816545.1 Bacteroidota bacterium | reverse complement strand
TATACTGAAAAAATATGCGGCCTCATTGCCGCCCCGTTCACTCCGATGCATTCAAATGGTGAACTCAACCTGTCAGTCATAGATAAATACTACGGGCTGTTGGCTGCCAACGGAGTCGTGGGAGCATTTATCAATGGTTCAACAGGTGAGGGGGTTTCAACAACCAAAAATGAAAAAATACTTGTGGCCGAAGCCTGGGCAAAGGCTGCAGCAGGAGGAAGCATAAAAGTGATCAACCACCTGGGAGGTACATGTTACAAGGATTGCATTGATCTTGCTGTCGAGTCCCAAAAAATGGGACTCCAAGCAGTGGCAGTAACATCGCCTTCATACTTTAAACCCGCAAATGTGAAGGTACTCGCACAGTTCTTCATGAAGATTGCTGAGGCGGTTCCAGAAATGCCGGTATACTATTACCACATCCCGGTACTTACCGGAGGGTACTTCAATATGATAGATTTCCTTCGCGAAGTTGCACCACAGGTGCCAAACTTTGCCGGTATTAAATATACCCATGAGGACTTCATGGATTTTCTGAGCTGCCTTAATTACGACAACAGCAAATATGACATGCTATGGGGGCGTGATGAGAATTTCCTTTCGGCACTGGTCCTTGGTGCAAGGGGTGCGGTGGGGAGTACATTCAATTACGCTGCCCCGCTGTACCTGAAAATGATGTCGGCATTTGACCGTAATGACCTGGTCACAGCAAGAGGTTTGCAACAGAAGTCAATTGATATGATAACCCTACTCGGCAAGTACGGCGGAATATCAACAGGCAAAGCATATATGAGATACATCGGCCTTGAATGCGGTGAGTTCAGGCTGCCGGTGAGGAACATGAGCGGCTCAGATTACCAGCTGTTTCTGAGAGATGTTAAGAGTCTTGGCATTGATGACCTCTTTTCAAAGATCTGACAGCCGGTGATAATTCTGCAGCGTTCATATCAGGCGGCTACTTTTTCACTTTTTATAGTCCTAACCTTTAACTCCTGCATAAAAATGAATGTCGAATGGACAGTCCTTGTCCCCCTTCCGCCCGCCCGGCCTTATACTGAACAGCCCGGCGTAGCCGGTCCCTTTGCCGGCATTCACGGAAATACCCTGATTGTTGCCGGCGGAGCGAATTTCCCCGATACAATGCCCTGGCACGGTGGCAAAAAGCAATATCATGACGAAATATACCAGTTACAACTACCTGCAGGTGCCGATGGGTGGCAGGTGCTGACAGGTGCAGAGCAGTTGCCTCATCCTGTTGCATACGGTGCTTCGGCGTCAGTGAAAGCCGGTGTCGTCTGCATGGGAGGTGAGACAGAAAGCGGCATTACTGATGAGGTTTTCATCATCTCAGTAGCCGGAGGGAAGACACTTTTCAACCCGCTTCCCACGCTGCCAGTCCCCCTTTCCAATGCATCCGCAGCTGCTTCCGGATCAGTCATATATATCGCCGGGGGCCTGACTCCTGCCGGATCTTCGCGGGCTATGTGGAGCCTTGATACTGAGGATGTGAGCTCCGGCTGGAAGCAGCATAAAGATATGCCGCTGGCACTCATCAACAGCGTGATGGCCGCAATTCCCGGCAAGGATCCGGAGCTGTGGATTCTTGGAGGAAGAACCAGGGGTGAGGGTGATGATACCTCGTTAATACGCTCGGAAATATTCAGTTACTCTGTATCCGCTGACAGGTGGACACATGAGGGAGACCTGACAGACGGAAGCAGGGTCCTGAGGCTGGCCGCCGGCACCGGAGCAGCAATTAACGGCAGGTTCATTGCCCTGTTCGGTGGCAATGACGGATCAGTCTTCAACCGGGTTGAGGAATTACTTTCGTTAATGGCTGGAGAAACTGATACAATCCGGCTTGCACAGATGAGGAAGGAGTACATATCGCTGCAGGAAAGCCATCCGGGCTTTTCAAGGGAGGTGGTAATCCTTGACACAGAAACGCGAAAGTGCTTCGCGGCAGGAGAAATTCCTGGCCCAACGCAGGTCACCACAACAGCAGTTGAGACGCCGTGGGGGATAGTAATCCCTTCCGGAGAAGTTAAACCTGGTGTGAGAACCACAACGATAAGAATTGCGAGATTCAGAAAGTAAGAGATGAAACCCGAAGACCTTCATACAATTGCCGGACGCTACAGGAATGCGTTGCTGGATGACATAATTCCATTCTGGATGAAATACTCGCCTGACCGGGAGCACGGTGGGTTCTATACGTGTCTTGACAGGCAGGGGAGTGTTTATGACACTGACAAGTTTGTCTGGCTCCAGGGAAGAGAGGTGTGGATGTTCAGCCACCTTTACAACTATGTGGAAAAGCGGCAGGAGTGGCTTGATATGGCTCTTTCGGGAGCCGGTTTCCTTGAAAAATACGGTCGTGACCATGAAGGTGGTTTTTATTTCTCGCTCAACCGCGAGGGGAAGCCGCTGGTACAGCCTTACAATATTTTTTCAGACTGCTTCGCTGCGATGGCCTTCGGTGAGCTTTTCAGGGCCACGGGTAATCAGAGATTCGGGGAGATTGCCCTGAAAACCTTCAACAATATCCTCAGCCGCTCAGGCAACCCGAAAGGTTCCTGGAACAAGAACTATCCCGGCACTAGGCCGCTCAAAGGATTCTCATTGCCGATGATACTGAGCAACCTGTCAGGTCTGATTGCGCATCTCCTTGACAGAGAAACGGTTGACAGGATAGCAGGGGAATGCATACATGAGGTTATGGATGTCTTCTACAGTGATGAGTATGGGCTTATCCTTGAAAATGTTGCACCTGACGGATCGTTCTCTGACAGTTTCGAGGGAAGGCTTCTTAAT
>JAKAXP010000041.1 GCA_021816545.1 Bacteroidota bacterium | reverse complement strand
CATACATTTCACTCCTCCGTCCTGAAAAAGTCACACTTGTGGCGATGGGATACAGGGCAGCCGAAACAGCCGAGGAAGACATGCTGTGTGCCGGCTACATAAAGGACCTCCTTGAAGGACGCGAAAGAGACATATCGGGTGAGATTGAGGCTCTCAGGAAAGGGTCCGGCAGCAGGTTCTTCAAACCGGAAAACCTTGATTTCAGCCCGCCAACCGACTTCTTCCTCTGTACCGATCTGAACCGCTTCAACTTCGTACTCAGGGCCGTCATCACCTCAGGAGGATATGCCGAGATACTCAGGATAAACATCGACCACTGAAAGTTTTCCTCTCCGGTACCATACAAGAAAAATGAAATCATCCCCGTTCATATTGTTACGGATGCCGTCAGTTAAAATGGCAGGAAAATTGTATGAATGAAATTTCGATAACACTTTTCAGATGAGAATCAGACTTTTAGCAAGCATAATATTCCTGGCACTGATCACATTGCTGTCACCTGTCAGCGGTCAGACTGGACACTCAATCACCATCACGGCAACAGATGCTCCTTCGGTCAAGCTCCGGCTTGCATACCATGTTGGAAACCAGCAGTATGTACGTGACAGCCTGGTGACTGATGCTGCCGGCAAAGGGAGGTTCATGGGAGGTGATAAACTGCCGGCTGGCGTTTACATGATCGTGCTGCCCGAAAATATCTTCTTTGAATTCCTTCTCGGGGAAGATCAGCATTTTGATATAAAGTTCAGCAAGAGTGACCCCATCACTACACTTTCATTTACAGGATCTGAGGAGAACAGCCGGTTCGTGGCTTACCAGCGTAAATGGAAATCGTTGCAGGAGGATGCTATGAAGATCAACAGCAGACTCAGCGGACTTCAACCCGGAAGCCCTGAAGCCGCCACTGCAAAAAGAGATCTGGCTGAGCAGGAGATGAAGATGAAGCAATACCTCCGGGAAACTTCTGAAACAAACAAAGGGACACTTCTCGGGGCAATAGCACGGGCAGTGATACCTGTGGAAACACCGGCCCCTGCAGTGCCTCCCGGTGTACATAACCCTGATTCACTTTCAAGGCTTCTCTCATACATTTACTACAAGGATCATTTCTTTGACAACATTGATTTCAGTGAACCCGGACTTATCCGCAGTCCTGTGCTCGGTGGAAAACTTGAGCAATTCTTCCGGCAGGTGGTGATACAGATGCCTGATTCGATAAACCGTGAAGCAGACCGGTTGCTGGAGAAGAGCTCAGCAGACAGTAGCATGTTCCAGTACGTAGCCGTATGGATGATGAACAGGTTTGCCGCCAGCGAGATAATGGGTCATGATGCAGTGGTGGTTCACCTGGCTGACAAAGTCTATCTTGCCGGAAAGGCGCCATGGGCCACGGAGGAATATATTTCTGACCTCAGGAAGCGGATTGAGCGGCTGAGGCCGAACCTCATAGGAATGAAGGCTCCTGAACTGCTGATGGGATCATTTTCAGGATATTACGTCTCCCTTTATGATGTAAAGGCTGATTTCACAATACTTTACTTCTGGGAGCCTGATTGCGGCCACTGCAAGGAGGCAACCCCGAAGCTCAAGGAATATTATGACAGGAACAGGTCGTCCGGTATAGAGGTGTTTGCTGTCTGCACCCAGCATGATAAGGAAAAATGGGAAAAATACATAGTTGACAACGGCCTGACATGGACTAACGGCTGGGATCCGGAGCGTATGAGCAGGTTTGACTTCCTTTACAATGTTGAATCCACGCCCCTGATCTATATTCTTGACCGGAATAAAAAAATCATTGCCAAGCGCCTTTCCGTGGACGACATCCCGTCATTCATCGATGCTTACCGTAAGTTTCAGTCTGACTGATCATTGTCAGGAAGGTTTGCAACCAGGTCATATAGTGAGCTGTAGCGACGGTCTGTCATGCCGTCTGTAACTGACCACTCCTGACCGTGGCTGCCCTCGGAGACTTTAACGGTCAGCCTTGCATCCGGGCCGGTTGTGTAACCGCACCTTGCCAGAGCCCTGGCTGTGAGTTTTGCGGCTTTCCCTCTTCCCTCAAGTGCTATCGTGCTCTGTCTGCTCCTGACGAAACTGAATGTTCCGTCGTTCACTCTGAATGACAGCATCGGGCTTTCGAAGGCACTTGCCAGGATACCTCTGAGCATCAGGTCTTCCGGTGCCCCGTCACTCACACCATCCTCTGTCATAAGCCATATCCTGTCAGCCTCATTTATTGCAGTATCCAGGTCGTGTGTGGAGTAGATCACACATTTCCCCTTCTCCCTGGTCAGACTGCGGAGGAGGCTTACAATGCCGTATCTTGAAGGAAGGTCGAGGAATGCAGTTGGTTCATCCATTACAAGAAGGCCTGTATCCTGTGCCAGGGAGCGGGCAATAAGTGTACGTTGTCTCTCTCCGTCTGATATGCTGTCTATCCTCCTTTCGGCGAGCAGTGTCATCCCGGTTGCCTCCAGGGCAGCTGCGACAGCCTCATTGTCAGCAACAGTCTGGGTGCCTATCCAGTTTGTATAGGGAAACCTGCCCAGCGCGACCACGTCACGCACCCTGATATTCCGCACCGCCACTGGTTCAGTGGAGACGTAGCTGACAATGCGGGGCAGCTCTGAAGAACCCGTATCATGAAGGGCTCTGCCGTCAAGCATTATCTTTCCGCCAAGGGGTGGCTGCAGCCCCACAAGCGTCCGCAGGAGCGTGCTCTTGCCTGTCCCGTTCCGGCCGATGAGTGCCACCAGTTCGCCCCGGCGTGCCTGAAGGGATATCCCCTTCATCACTGTAAAGATCCTTTTCCGGTTACGGTATCCCACCACCAGTTCACCTGTCTCTGCTATGACTCCGCCTATACCCATCAGAACCTCCTTCCCAGGCCTGTTTTCCCCAGGATGATCCACAGCACCACCGGGATGCCTATAAGTGATGTGACTGTGTTTACCGGGATAATATGACCTCCTCCCGGCAATACTGATATGAGGTCACTGACCAGAAGCAAAACGGCTCCTGTGAGAGCTGTCGCGGGCATCAGTATGCGGTGGTCAGTGGTGCCGAACAGGAGTCTTGCGATGTGCGGCACCGCCACTCCTATGAAGGCCAGTGGCCCGCAGAATGCCGTTACACTTCCTGCCAGTATGCTTGCCGAGGCGAGAAGGATTATGCGGGTCCTCTGCATCCTGACGCCAACGGTACGGGAGAAGGTCTCCCCCATCAGCATGGCGTTGAGCGGTTTCACCATTGTGAAGGCTATTGCCAGTCCTGCAGCGGTTGCAATGGCAAGTGCCCTGATCTGGGGATAGGAGATATTGCCCAGGTTACCCATGGTCCAGATCACGTAAGTGCGGAGCATCGTCTCGTTGCTGAAATATTGCATCAGGCTCACCAGTGCCGATATTGCACTGGCGAGCAGCAGGCCCACTATCAGCACTGTCATTATATCGCGCATACGCGCAGACACAGCCATTATTATCACCATCACCGCTCCGGCGCCGGCCCACGCCGCCAGTATCAGTCCCCAACCGGCAAGCAGGCTACCCTCGGGAAGGGTGAAGAGCGGGGTGAGCGCCAGCAGGGTGAGGGCTACGCCCAGGCCGGCGCCGGAGCTTACACCCAACACATCGGGGCCTGCAAGAGGATTACGGAAGAGCGTCTGCATAAGCAGCCCGCTGACTGACATCGCAGCCCCTGCAAGGATGGCAGTCAGCGCTTTGGGCAAACGAAACTGCATAACTATTATCTCGTCTCCTGGTGTGCCGTGGCTGAAGAGAGCCCTGATAACATCCGCAGCCGCCATCCGGGTACTTCCGATGAACAGGTCGGCCATGAAAAGAATCATCAACAGCAGGAACAGGCCTGTCATTGAAACCATAAGCCTTGTGACACCTGCTTTCATTTAAGCCTCATGTAATAGAATTGCACATAATCCGGCATCAGATCCGGGTGTATGATTGAGACAAGATCACTGAGCAAAAGGTCAGGCCTGACAACAGCACTCTCCCAGTAGTCGTTTCCGCCTGTATCTGTGATTCTCCTGCGGTTGTTCCAGATATTTCCCTTGCTGAAGAGAGGAAGAGAGGCCATCCTGGGATCTGCGGCGGTAATCTGCGAAAGTGTTTCAGCCGTTCCGGGATTAATCCATATCTCTGCCTCAGCCGCTCTCCTGAATACAGATTCAACTGAGAGGGGGACACTGTTGGGGCCGGTCATGTCACTGAAAATATACTTACCGCCGGCATCAGCTATAAGCCTGCCGATATAGGAGTTGGAGGGCGAAACATACCACACGTCCTCCCACGGAGCCCCGAGAAGTACGTCCGGACGGTAAGTCACTCCAGCAGAGACTCTTTCAGCCAGGGCGCGGTATGCTTCCGCTACACTGCTGAAGATACTGTCAGCCTTCTCTTCCCTGCCGGTAAGCAGGCCGAAGAGCTTAATCCATTCACACCGTGCCAGCGGGTGTTCCTCAAGATAGTCAGCATTGTAAAACACTTTAACTCCTGTCTCTGCCAGCCTGGAAGTGCTTCCCGCCGACGGTCCGGCGACACCGTAAGCCATCAGAATATCCGGTGAAAGTGATATTATGAGTTCCCTGTTGAGGTTTCCCTCATAGCCTACATCTTTAATCCGGCCTGTGCGGATCCCTTCAATCACCGAAGAGTCATAGATAAGTGATGAACCTGAAATGCCGGCTATAAGGCTGTCGGCACCCAGGGCACTCATCATCGCCACATGGGTGGTTGACATGCATATCATGCTCTTTACAGGAACACGTATAGCCTGCGCCTCGCTGACACCGGCAGGCAGTTCAGCATCATGGGGCAAAAGATACCACACATGCTTCGTTCCTTCAGAATTCTGCCACGGCCCGGTCACCGTGACTCTTGTAAGTCCTTCCTCTTTTTCAATTGAGAGCCTGGCTGCAGCAGTGCTGTCAGCATGCTGAACCGGAACCTGACGGTTCCCGGCATGGCGGCAGGAACCGAGGATAAGTGCCGCCATGAAGATCAACGGTATGATCCTGTTCACCTGGTTTCCGTTTTAATAAGGGTGCCTGAATAGAGGACAGTATCAGCCCTGAGTCCGTAGTGATATATACCGGGGGCAAGCCCGGGCAACTCCAGCGTCAGAACCCCGGGAAAAATGTTCCTGTATTCCCCTGCAGAAACAACCCGTCCCGTATTGTCAAAAATCATCAGGGAAGTTTCGGTTACGCCTCTTTCAGTGAGCCTGAATGATATTTCCGAGTTGAAAGGATTGGGGAATACTGTCAGCTCCGCCATGCCCTGTTCCGGTTCCTCAAGCTCATTAAGAACCGTGTTTTCAACCATTACTGCCTTTATGCCAAGTGATACCGGCATCGGGTAAGAAGGATGCTGGATAAAAGGTCTCCACGATGAACCGTCATGGAAGTATGCGGTATTCTGTGCGGAGGATGGCCATGGTGTTGAGCGGGCGACTGCAAACTGGGGCTGGGGCTGATTCAGCGGGCTCCTGTAGAATACACTGTAACCTGCATAGAATGGTCCTGTAACTTTGATTGTCCTGCCGAAATCAACCTCCAGGACATTCCCTCCCCGGGTTTCATTCACCCGGAGTCTTTTCGTTGCAAGCACGCTGCCGGGCTGTGTGCCTCCGCCCCAGATGTAGAAACGGACCGAATCTGCATCTGACAGGTATGAAGAGGCTGCCACCTGCAGCCTCAGCCATGCAATCTCACCTGTACCGCTGAAGGGTATGTATTCAGCATACCTGATAAGACCGTCAGAGTTGTTTCCCGTGGAGAGACCCCAACCGGGTGAAGTATATGTATCAGTCGTCCCTGGGTCTGTTTTTGGGATCCCTCCTATTGTATCTGACCTGGAGAGGTTGTAACCGTAGGGATCACGACCGCTGACCAGGGTGGCACCTGTAGCCGCCGGATCAAGCCATGGTCTCAGATGAGCAGACGGAACGGATGAAATTGTAAACATCCTTGTCAGCTTGGCATAATAGTCGTTTGACGGGTCAGTACAGGTTGCAGCCCCTCCGGTAAGAGTTCCCCTCAGCCTTCCGTTCTGGTCAAAGAGAGGTGCACCTGATGAACCCTTCTCCGTTGTTCCCATTTCCCATCTGAGAATCCTCCAGAACCCGGATGAAACAAATCCTTCTACAGGGTATGAAGATGAGATTGGGGGGTTATCATCGATTGAGAGTTTCATAACATCCCCCTCCGGATGATGAAGGGTAAAGGTGTTTGCAGGTGTTGACGATGTTATATCCCACCCCGAGAAATAAGGTCTTAATACCAATGAAGGGAACTGATTCAGCTCCACTAGCGTGAAGTCAATTTCAGGATTGGTGGCTTTCAACGCAGAACCGGTAAGGGTATACATGTTTGTCATGTCAGGCCCGTCACAAAAAGGACTCCTGTAGTTGAACACGAAAATAGTGTTCAAGGCATGGGTCTGACTTTCAATGCAGTGGTTTGCAGTGAGAATATAGGCCTTGTATTCATTACCTGTGTTGTTGACAAGCACGCCGGTACAGAGCTCTGATCCTGCAACAAGCAGCCGCACGACTGATCGTGATGCCTTAAGGTAATTTGTATTGGTTGAGCAGTTTAAGTCAATCTCACAGTTGTCTCCCCTGCCGTAATAAAGGTCTTTTGTCTCTTCCATGCCAAATATTCCCAGGAAGTCATGTGCCACCTGGTTCACACCGATAGCCCTGGGAGGGATAGATGTCCCGGGGAAATGACACTCAAGCACAAGTCGGTCGCCAGGAACGGGCATGACAGGCAATGTGCCAGTGCCGGATGCACTTTCACCGGTGAAAGCTCCCCGGACTATCTGCCTCTCCTGGTCATATACATAGATATAAGCTCCGTCCGGAAGGTTGTACGGTGAGAGTATTAAATTAAGTGAGAGGGCTCCCTTTGATGAGACAGGCAATACCCAAACCGTCTCTTCACCCCTCCGGATCATGAACCCCGAGTTGGTAGGGTCAAGTGACACCTCCACGGGTATTGCAAACCGGAATGGCTGATCCTTGGGCTGTTCAAGTGACCGCATGACCTCAACCTGCTGAGGATCAACGCTTATCTCATGCCATCTTTCAATTACCGGGAAGAGTGGGCTTCCGGCAGGGAACTCCGGTTGCCCCCGGAGTAAAAGGGATGACCCGAAGCAGATAATGAATATGATAAAACCTCGCTTCAATATCTTAACGTTGCTGCATTAAAAATAAGCAAAAAGTAACTACTCCTTCATATAGAGCATAAAACCCGGGATAATTCCGGTCTGTCCGCTGTCAGTGAGCTCACCTGTACTGCTGAACAGAAGCAGGTCTCCCTTCTGCTGGTAGTCAATTGCATCAGTCACCGCCACCTTACCTCCGGGGCATGCCATAAGCCTGTAGAACAACCTGTTGCCCGCAGGTATGTAGGCTTCTGAAGGAAGTGCGGATGATGTCACCGGCATCCTTCTGACACCTTCATCAAGATAATAAAGGGTGTCACCCGTGGCATTGCAGGTGAGTGATGAGGGATTGTCATTTACCGTGCGGAATGACAGTTCTGCCACCGTCTCAAGGGTAGTGGTGTTAATTGTGAAGATACGGGGTATCTCTTCTCCCTGCCATCCTCCCGTGCACAGTACCCATAGCATTCCGTTCCTGTCAACCACCATGCTTTCAGGCTCCAGCCCGACGGTGATGGTTTTAATCACCTGCTCCGTGGCAAGGTCTGTGACTGTAATTGTACTGCCGCCTGACCAATGGGCAGAGAACAGTTTCCCTCCTGCCACTGCCAACGCCTCTGACGTATTACCGATATCAATTGAACCGGTTATCTCATTGCGGTCCAGGTCAATTACTGTGATCCCCTGGTCATGAAGGCTGCTCACATAGCCCTTACCCTGGTACAACACCATCTGTCTTGGTGAGTTCAGCCCGGTAAACGTTCCGAGACTCTCCATGGTCCTGAGATCCACTGTCTCAATAGTGCCGGAATTGTTGACTACAATGTAACCCGTATTGCCTGCTGACGCAAAGAACGAGGGGATATCACCCAGCCCCCTGCCGTTGACGGTTCCGAAAAGATTATTGTAAATATCCCCTGTCTCCATGCTGTAAAATGAGACTGTCCCGTTACCGGCAAGGTAGTTGCCCTCATTCAGGATAAAGAACCCTTCTCCACCGGGGTAGACAGGCGGATTTTCCTGCGGTTCACATGAGACTGCAATCATCAATGAAAAAATGGCAAAGGCACTAAGGAGTCTGTTCATTTGAATTGGTTTTATCTGACCATGTCAGGGTGATTTTTATGTTAAATGTTCTCAGAGGCATTGGATAATTCCTGACGCTCTCCATGGGAGTCCCCGTTAAGTTATTCACTTTGAGCTCAGTTTTCAGGGTAACAGGTCCGGCCGGGATGACCGCTCCTGCACTTACCGATGACATGAAGTCGGGGTGAAGCCACTCACTGTTATCGGAAGTTGTGTACCGCCGGCTTTCCCATGCTGCTGACAATCCAGCCCTGAACCACCCCCTGGCAGCAATGAGGTTCAGGTTTGCATGATGCAGGGGAGCATATATAAGCTGGCTACCCACCGACCTGTCGTTTGGAATATCAGAGCCTGCAATGACTGACCTAGTAAGGGCATAGCTGATCCAGCCGTTCAGTTTCCATTCTGCCACCGACTGTTCTCTTCCGGCCCTGACATCCAATCCCGAAACGCTGACGCTCCTGAGGTTAACAGCATGCCAAATGCCGGTCTGGCCGGGAATCCACTGAATGAGATCATCAACCCTTGAGGCATGCAGAGACAGGTCGACCGTGTTACGGACTCCGGTTTTTGAAGCTCCTGAGAATGACCAGGAGACCTCCCCTCCGGCTGATTTCTCAGGCAGAAGATCCGGATTTCCCCCAGGGATCCAGTAAAGGTCATTGAGGCATGGCAGTTTCGTATTACGGCTCAGGCTAAACTTGAGGAGATGTTCACCGTTTCGTGTCAGAAGCCATGATGCTCCTGCAGCAAGTTCAGGCGAAACCTTTATCCCTGTCACAGCCATTTGCCTTGCCTGAAGCAGCAGACTCAGCCTGGGAATTGGATTCGACTTCGCAGCCAGCGAAAAAGAAAAAATATTTCTCTGCTCTTTACTGTCATAACTCAAGGCAGAAGCTCTTTCCATTACGTCTCCGGCATTGATTATCAGTCCTGTCTTCGCCGTAAGCCGGTATCCGAGCCGCACTTTCAGCATCATGGTTGAAGAACTGTTGTCTCCGTTGTTGGAGGGGATCATGTTATAATACCTGTTCACATCGTGAGAACCGCCTGCGGTTATTCCCGCAGAAATTCTCCCGTTTTCACCGGAATATTTCAATACCCCCCTGAATGACCGGTCGGTCTGCCGCTCACCAAAGTCCTGCTGAACCGTTGTGACCGGTCCCGGGAGTTCACGGTCGGAGTCATTGAACCACAGGTGTGCACTGACCTGAGACTGGCGGATCCGGTAAGCCAGGTCGCTCCTGATGCCGGCTGAATGAAAGGAGGCATTTGTTCTCCTTTCCTTTGACGGTCCTCCGGGAGCATCACTGTTGACAAACCTGAAGTCATTAAGCCCCTTCTCTGCCCATGCGCCAATGCTTCCGTAAAATTTTTCTCTTCCGTGAGATGCAAGAAATGAGGAGGAGTATTCACCGTAGCTGCCGGCACCAAGGCTCAGTGAGGTCTCAGTGCCGGTATCAAACTCCGGTTCGGTGGCAAGTTCCACTTTTCCCCCGATGTAACCGTTTATGTCATCCAGGTCTGAGCCCCCCGATGTAATCCTTACCGATGAGGCAGCCAGCAGCGGTATTAAGGTAAAGTCACTGTACCCGTTTCCCGGAGTATTTACAGGAAGTCCGTTCCAGGTCACAAGGGTATGACTCCCTGACATTCCCCTGATTGAAACAGATGCCAGCCCATGGTTTCCGTTTCGTCTTACATAAAGATTACTGGCCGATTGCAGCATTGTGGCCAGGTCGCCGTCACTGTAACGTGCCAGAAGTTCCTGATCTATTTTAACAACAGTGAAAGGGGTTAGACGGTCTGCAGCCTTTGCCGTTACTGTAATTGCAGGGATGATAAGTGTGTCTTCAATGAAGCTGTCCTGTGCCGACGAGCTCAGAGAGGCAGTCATGCACAAAATTGAAACTGCGGCAGAAAGCAGCAGACGACGCCCGGGGGCACGGATAATATAGTCAGATGACCTTTGAACCATCACTTTTATTCCCGAAAGCTCCTTTAACAGGAAACATCTGGCAGGTCTTCTGACTCATCCCTACTTGCCGGGCCTTCCCGTCCGCCATTTGGCAAACAGTGGCGGGGATTCCGGCTGTAATGATCCGCCTCTCGGCGAAACGGGCTTCACAGCAGCGGGTACTGTCCCTGGTTTTAACAGGGTTCCCTTTTCACTGCCGGAAAAACCGGCAGCACCAGAATGAGACAAAGGTAATGATTGGAAGCGTGACTCCCCTATTATATTATCAACAAAGTGATATCCGGCTGTTCATTTCATTACAAACCTGAGCTCACCTCCGGCCGTTATCTCTTCCCAGGTGATGTAGTTGCGGTCAAGCTTTGCACCGTTCAGAAAGCAGGCTGAAACATTAGCCTTTTCCGGAGAATTGCCTTCGGCGATGACGGTGAAAATCTTTCCGCCGGGCAGAGCCAGGGCGGCTTTATCAAGCACAGGACTGCCGAGGATGAATTTCCCGTCAGCGGGATTCACGGGATAAAAACCCATTGCGGAGAACACGTACCATGCCGACATCTGGCCGCAATCCTCATTTCCGCATATGCCGTCCTTTTTGTCGGTATACATCTCTTTCATGATCCTCCTGACCATTGACTCCGTTTTTTCCGGGGCACCTGCCATGGAGAAGAGGTAAGCTATGTGGTGTGAAGGTTCATTGCCATGGGCATACTGGCCTATCAGGCCGCTGATATCAGGAGAGGCATTCTCTCCCTTTACCTCTTCGGTCACCCGGAAGAGGGAGTCAAGGCGCTCCAGGAACATTTCCCTGCTGCCGAAGAGGGAGACCAGACCGTCAACATCATGAGGGGCCAGCCATGTGTATTGCCAGCCGTTCCCCTCGGTAAAGTCTGACCGGGTATGATGCGAATAGAGCGGGTCGAAGTCCGGTCGCCAGTTCCCGTCACTCATCCGGCCCCTGACAAACTTGATTGTTGTGTCAAAGAGGTTCCGGTAATTGTGCGAACGGGCCAGAAACTCAGCTGCCAGTTCAGTTTGTCCGAGGTCAGAGGCCATCTGAGATATGCACCAGTCATCAATCGAATATTCCATGGTCTTTGCAACAGACTCATTTTCAAGCTCTGATGGAATATAGCCGTATTTGCGGTAATAATCGAGCCCCCTGAAATCAAGGAAAGCAGAATGGACTGATGCTACAAGTGCTTTCCCGTATTCAAACCCGGTGAATTTCTTGTGAACTGCATCAGCTATCACTGGAACCGCATGGTAGCCGATCATGCAATTGGTCTCGTTACCTGCAAGTGACCACACAGGTAGTTTGCCCTGCTGGTCCTTTATTGTGAGCATGGTGTTGATGAAATCGGGCACCAACTCAGGGGCTGTCAGTGTGAACAGGGGATGGGCTGCCCGGTAGGTATCCCAGAGCGAGAAGACCGTATAGTTGGTGAATCCCTGGGCAGTGTATACATTGCCGTCCGTTCCCCTGTACCTGCCGTCAGTGTCACTGTATAGGCTCGGGGCTATCATTGTATGGTACAGGGCGGTATAGAAAACCTTCAGCAATGAGCTGTCGGCTGATTCAGCCTTTACTGCTGCGAGCCTCTTCTGCCAGGCCTGGCGTGCTTCGGCAGCAGCCTTGCTGAAGTCCCAGCCGGGCACCTCAGCGGCCAGGTTGCCTGCCGCGCCAGCCTCGTCAGCAGCGGAGATGCCGGTTTTGATAATCAGTTCCTCCCCTTCCTTCATCTCAAACTCCAGTACGCAGGCGATATTACTGCCCTCTGCCTCACTGCTGCCTGTAACAGTCCCGGCATTAGTCATTTTAACAGAGGCTGGTGCCCTGGAGAAAACTGATGAAAAGAAAACATGCTGCTTCTCCGCCCATCCTGCCGAGATGCGCCTGCCGGAGAGGGAAGTTCCGTCCCATGAAAGCCGGCAATCCACCGGCCTGTCCCAGTTGACTGCAAACCCGAGGTCAACAAGAACATGCATTGTTCCGCCTGTTACCGCGGTATATCTCTGAATGCCGCACCGGGGTGTGGCTGTCAGTTCAGCGTCAACCCCCGATGCCAGTGCAACGGCATAGTAACCGGGGCGTGCCTGCTCAGCCTCATGGGAGAAATATACCCGGTTCTGCTTTGCCAGTGATGCAGTGCTGTCAGTCAGCTCAAGACTGAAACCATTCATCGAGGGGAGGAACAGTATGTCACACAGATCCCCGATACCCGTCCCGCTCAGATGGGTATGACTGAATCCTGCTATGACCGTGTCAGAGTAGTTGTAGCCCGAGCACCAGTCCCAGCCGGAAGTACCGTTGTCAGGACTGAGCTGTACCATCCCGAACGGAGTGGCAGCACCTGGAAAGACATGACCATGCGCGGCAGTGCCAATGAACGGATCGACATAGACTGTAAGGTCGCGTTGCTGAGGTGCAGTGCATGATGCGGCGGCAAGAAGGCCTGCCGCAATGAAATACATTGTTCTTTTCATTGTCAGTTATTGTCTGATCTTCTTGAGTATCTGCTGGCCGGTCCCAATACGGTATCCCTCCGATGAAAAGAGAATCTCACCCTTGCTGTTGCAGCAGAGGACCACAGGCAAAGGTCTGGAAGAGGATCCGCTCCCCAGCATGGATGTCATCAGTTCCAGATTGCTGTCAGCCGCAAATACTGTATTTTCCGGTATCCCGGCAACCGATTCCGGATTGAAGCCTTCAGGGTTTCTGGCCGGGTCAGTCAGGAACACAAACCACCCTCCCCATTTGTCAAATTCATCCTTCAGGCCGGGAAGGTCATTCAGGATATGACGCGTAGGTTCCCTTCCGGGTTCCATCCAGATCATCACCAGTCCTTTTTCCGCGAGTGAATCCAGGCTTGTCTTTTCACCTCTGTACTGAACCACCTGTTTTTCAAGTGATACCTTCTCACCTGTCAGTCCGCTTTCAGGGAGCCTGCGCAATGTCACCACCACCGTAAGAT
>JAKAXP010000040.1 GCA_021816545.1 Bacteroidota bacterium | reverse complement strand
ATTCCTTCCCGCGGTAGGCGGTGACATCCTTAAGGATGCGCTCCGTCTCCGCCCTCACCCTGACAAGGAAATAGTCTGCCGGCCCAGATATGTCAGCCTTGCTGTAATTCAGAAAAAGAGGAAGGGCTGACAGCGAATCGGCAGCCCTGCTCACAAGATAACCATACTTCTCCATCTGGCCGAGCACAACGTTGCGCCTGGCCACGGCCTTCTGGGGGTTCAGCCGCGGATTGAAGGATGTGTTGGCCTTAAGCATGCCGGTAAGAAGGGCTGCCTCCTCAATCTTCAGGCTGGCCGTTCCCTTGCTGAAGTAACGCTGCGAGGCAGCTTCTATGCCATAAAGATTCTCACCAAAAGAGACGGTGTTCAGGTACAGGGTAAGGATCTCCTCCTTCGTGAATACCTTCTCTATTCTCCGGGCCAGGATCACCTCCCTGGTCTTGTTCAGGATGACTGAAAGGATGAGATAGTCTTTCCTGCCGTACATGTTTTTGGCCAGCTGCTGTGTGATTGTGCTCCCTCCCCCGGCACTGCGGTCATTGAACAGGATTGTTTTGAGAATCACCCTGACAAGGCTCCTCGAGTCAACTCCCGAGTGTTCAAAGAAACGGACATCCTCCGTTGCAACCAGGGCATTGACGAGGTGAGGCGGTACCTGGTCATATGTGATTGCAAGGCGGTTCTCAGAGAAGAACCTTCCGATTGTTTCTCCCTCGGATGAAAGCACCACAGATGCCGTCGCATTCCTGTAGTTCCTGAGCTCCTTTTTCCCGGGCAGCCGCCCGAAGACACCAGCATGTACAGACGCAATGAAAAACAGCGGGACAAAAATGACCACTGCAATTGCCACAACCCATATTTTCCATCCCTTCCTCATCACCCGGTTACTGCGAACTTTTGTTAATCCGGCGCCTTAAAAATGCATAAATTTAACTTAAATTACAGGGAAAATTAATAAAATGCCCACCGGGAAATGGAAAACAGGATTCTGTACAGGATACATGTAACCGGTTTCGTGCAGGGAGTGGGTTTCCGTTGGAGCGCGGCACGCGAAGCATGGAAAAGGGATATCACCGGATTTGTGAAGAACATGCCTGACGGCAGTGTTTACCTTGAGGCTGAAGGAACCCGTGAACAGCTCGAAGGATTTGCGGCATGGTGCCGGCACGGGCCCGGAAGAGGCTTCGTTGACAATACTGAGGTTGTTGAAGCTCCGGCGGCAGGTTACAGGGAATTCCGGATAGAACACTGATATTATTGTAACCGGGAAATTGATTCCGGAGGGGAAGACCCGGGTATCCGTTTTTTGATCATCTACTGTTTCGTCCTGTTGGTCAAAGGGGAGTGGTTGAACATCAAAATAGTTTGGTTCATTTGGTGAAGAGTGAATATATTCGGTGTGAAAATCCCACCAAAGGGAGCTGTCTAAACATAGTGGCACAAGATTTGTTTGTCATATAGCATCTGGCGAGGTAATGGATAAGGAATCTATCGGTTTGAACAAGGAAACAGTCAGGGACCAGCCTGTAGTCAGGGTTAGTCCGCGCAAGCTGTCTTTGAGGGACAGCGGACTGATTCACCTGTTCAACGAGCTTGATCTTGAGGTTCGCCAGAGCCTGATTGACTACCTTGACCGCATGGGCCTCGTCAAGGAATCAGGCATGCTCGTTATACCTTCTTCCCGTCATTATTTCTACGACGCTGATGACATGAAGGGTATCAGGACTGTCATCACTTTGAGGCAACTGAATTACATAAGGGAGATACGCGACTTCCTCCGGCAGATAACCGGGCTTCTTCCTGTCAAAAGCAATTTCATAGGCTGTTTTGTTGACAACAGGACACAGTCAGGTGCTTCTGACAAAGGAGGTAACCAGCCTGGCCAGATTTCTGACAAGACCGAGGCCTACGAGAACGGTATTGAGTCTAGGATTCCCTTTATAAACAGGATGTACAGCATAATCGACTTCAGGACCAACAGGTACCTGACCAGGAGAACCGTAACGAGCCTTTTGAAGGAATCCGGGCTTGAACTGGTGGGCATGACCGAGATAAACGGCCTCACCTATTTCCACGCCCGTAAAAACAATCCGGCTGCATAACAGCCCGGAATCAAACCGTACAATCGGTTTTCACAGGTTCCTACTGCAGGGCTATGGTCTCCATAACCCAGCCATCGACATTGTAGTCGGGCCTCGGTACTTTCAGTACATGCATGGCTGTGCCCTCCTTATTCACAAAAATGAACCGGGGGGTTGTTTCATACTGGGCTTCTGTCCCGCTTACATTCACCCGGACGGGTGACACATTGTACGTCTTCGTCCAGTTAAGACTCGTGGCATCGTAACGCTCTATGAGCGATGAGTTTCCCGGCTGGTACCAGGCGCCGGATGCACTGAAGATGACACTGTTGATGGCAGGGCAGTCATCAAGTGCCCTGATATACGAATAGCCGGTCGCGAAATTGCCGTAAACAGAGGCAGAGCCGCCATTGTACAGGCCGTCATATTCCGGCATCCTGAAAACAGTACCGTAAGCCGAATAAATCCTGCCCGCATCTTTTGAGATCCAGAAATGGCCCAGGGTTTCATGGTAGTATGTCACATCCTCCCTGACCTTACCTTCTGTCAGGTCGAAAAGGAGCAATCCCGTCGGACTTAACGTAGTCCGGGATCCGACCATGAAGGATTTTCCGGGGACCTTTTTTATCTGGGTTTCCTCGTAGATAACAGTAAGGTTGGAGCCTGTCGTGACCTGGCCAGTATTCAGGTCGAGGTTGTGCATCACCTCCCACTGGTCCTCGAGGGGTGTTATATAGCACCAGCCGTTTCCACCCAGGACGATATCATAGGGAATACAGCCGATATTATATTCGGCGGTTATTGTGAGGGCATCCAGGTCTATGTAAGCCACTGAGGCAACAGAGTATCCTATTACTGCCCTGTGCC
Source organism: Bacteroidota bacterium (assembly GCA_021816545.1). Taxonomy (GTDB): domain Bacteria; phylum Bacteroidota; class Bacteroidia; order Bacteroidales; family VadinHA17; genus SR-FBR-E99. The sequence goes on along the minus strand of JAKAXP010000040.1, from coordinate 10,300 downwards.
CGTCTTCAGAGATGCTTATGCAGGCCGGAGTCTTGTCAAGAGGGATTGTATCTGATTCCCATGTATAGGTGTCATAGAGCAGAAGTTGGTTGGGTACCTTTGTGCAAACGGCCAGTTTACCTGTGGCATGATTGTATTCTGCATCGGTAAGGATACTGCCCAGCGAAAAACCCTGGGGCGGAGGTACCGCAGCAGGTGTCACCTTTACCTTAAGCAGATACGGGTATTGGGCATGAGGACTGCTGATCCGGACTGTTGCATTCATCTCAACACCCGGAGTAACCTTGTCTGTAACCAGGTAGACACTTATATATTCATTCTGTCCGGGATAGAGGATGCCAGTGGCGGAGGAAAATGTAAGCCAGTCAGGAATCTCTGAAATAGTCCAGTCAAGAATACCGCCTGTTGGGGAACTGATATTGAACGATCTTGATGCAATTCCGTCAAATGTAATTTCCGATGGTGAACACTGTATCGATGGTGATCCGTAGTCGGTGTAGATGACTGTGAAACTCACAAAGCCAAAATCCTCTATTTCAAGCACTACTATACCGTTGTAGCTGTACAGGCCTCCGATAAGGCTGTTACCGTCGAGGCTCAGCGCCAGGTTAACGATGCCGGCGTTCACTTCACCCCGTGGTGAATCAACGGCAAGCCACTTGGGCCGCATAAACACCGTGAAGTCTGAATTTATCTTCTGTGGCAGTTCAAACGTCACCGTAGCCTCATAATTGTGGTTGTCAAGCAGAAGGGTATCTGAAAGGGAATACCAGTCCTGATTGTTTCTTTCAAGAAAATCGTCATTGCAGGAAACGCCTGCAAGGATTATTAACGCAATTCCCAGGATATAAGCTGACCTTTTCATTTGTTCCACAGATAAAACCTTATTCCGACTGACACTTCCATCCGAGACAGGTTCTCATAGTTTTCCTTTTCAAGTTCCTGTGACTGTTCTGTCTCTCCGTCTGTGAAGTTTATGCTTCTGAGAGTCGAAGCAAAGAATGAGAGCTCTGCGCCGGCAGAGATAAGCGGCGTTATCCGGTAATCGAGTCCAAAGGTGCAGTCCATACCAAGTGCCTTTCCGGTAATCAGTACGGCTTCTGAGAATACACCGGTCTCATCGCGGTAGAATGTAATACCTGCCGAGAATGAAGAATACAAAGTAAAAAGGTTTCGACTCCCCAGCGGTTCAAAACCTGACAGCAGCACGCCGCCGTAGTTGACATAAATATTCTCGGTGTAGGTTGTGTAATAAAGGTTGAATGGGTCTCCTGGATCAAAATAACCCTCGGTGGCCGCACCGGTATTGAAGAATTTGTATTTCAGCCCGATCCCGTATTTCCTGTTGAAGATCCATGATGCGTCGGCGCTTCCGTACCAGCCTGTCTTAAGATCCTTGTAATACGCCTTCGCTTTGGCAGGTGTCACACCAAACCCGGTCAATGCCTCCTCGGCCTGATCCGAACTAGCAGTGAGGTATGCCATTCCTCCGTTCAGGCTGATGCGGAGGCTACCGGCCAGTGTTTCTTCCTCAGCCTGTTTCACCTGTACCCCCATCCCTGTCGGCATCACATAATAACTGTAGACATCCCTGACGGGAATCCTTCCGGATGTCTTGATCCCGCGCACGGAAGTATCAAAATAGATCATGTTCCGGGTGATTCTGGTGATCCTGCATTCGATAGTGTCATTACTGACGGTGATGATCCTTTCCTGCCCTGCCAGATCAAAGAAAAAGGCAGTAATTAGAAGAGCAATCAGCAGACTCTTTTTCATTTGCAAATAATTAGGCTTGATACAGACTTTCAGATGCCGGGGCATCTATCCCCAAATATATAAAAATTTAGGAATATAGAAAAATGCAGAGCAGAAAACCTGGTAAAAGCAAGGAGCTAATTCTGCACCGGGCCTGTATTGAACTTCTCTGCAGGGAACGCCAGCGTGATGGATGTACCCTCTCCCGGCCGGGAACTGACTTTTATTGTGCCGTTATGTATGTCTATGATTTTTTTGGCCAGTGAAAGTCCTATGCCGTGGCCCCTTACCGAAGCCGTGGATTTGCTGCGGTAAAATGATTCAAAGATCCGCTCTATTTCATCCTCTGCAATACCCGGGCCGTTGTCAGTGATACTTACCGATATATTCCGCGCATCATGGGAGAGGAATACCCTTACAGCCCTGTCGGGGGAATACTTGCAACCGTTCTCCATGATGTTGGTTACGGCTGAAATCAGCAACTGCTCATCACCCCTTATGGTCAGATTCTCAATGTCTGTGATGTTCTCGTCGAGGGCGATTGTCACCGTATAATCCCTGTCATGCCTGATCAGCTCTTCGCGAGCCTGCCAGAGTATCTCGTCAATCCTTACCTCACTGAAACCCTCCCTTGCTCCCTCTGAGCTGGCGTGTGCCATCAGCAGAAGACGGTCAAGCATCCGGTTCAGCCTGCTGATATCCCCGAGGACTTCATTTGTAGCTTCCCTGTACTCAATCTCAGTCCGGTCTTTCATCAGCAACACCTCAAGCTGACCCCTGATTGCGGTAAGTGGCGTCCGTAACTCATGGGAGGCATTTGAAATGAAATCCTTCTGTACCTCAAAAGCTGTCTCCAGTCTTTCAAGCATACGGTTGAAAGTATGTGCCAGGTGTGCCAGCTCATCCTTGCCGTTGCCTTCATCAACCCTCAGGTCAAGGCTGGAAATTGAGATCTTCTCAACACGGTCAACCACCTTTGAGATGGGGGAGAGTGACCTCGCTGCGAAGAGCCATCCTGCCGGATAAAAAAGTACCAGGAAAATACCTGTGAGCAAAAGAAGAATAGTTCTCAGGTTTTTCAGCTTGTCAAAGCCGTAAATATCACGGGCGGCACTCAGGACCACAAACCGGTTGTACTCCTCAGGGAAGAGAATTCCCATAAGCTCATACCTGCCGCTCTTTGTCCTGATCTTGCCTGATGTTCTTATTCGCGTGAGCAGATCATCATCATACAATATGACATTCCTTGTATCAGTGGAATAGACAATTTCGTTTTTATAGTTGAAAATAATGATCTTCTCATCCGGCAGTGAAACCGGGTTGTCCTCCTCTATCTTGTTAAGAAGATCGGTGTCAACCTCATCCACCTCGATCAGCAGCCTGGCAGTGCTGAAGGCCCTGCTCTCCAGCCTCTGGTAGAAATCATCACGCCGGTAATCAGCTGAAGCAATATAGACAGTCAGGGAGAAGAGCAGCATTATCACGCTGGCCATCATGAAGAACTGGAGTGTCAGTTTTTGCCGTATCTTCATTTATGAGTCAGTGAAAATGTATCCCAATCCGATCCTTGTATGTATGAGCTTTGGCTCGAAGTCCCTGTCAATCTTTTTCCTGAGGATATTCACATACACCTCCACGATGTTTGTGCCTGTGTCATAGGTGATATCCCACACTTTTTCAGAGATGTCAACCCTTGAAAGGACCCTCCCGCTGTTGCGCATGAAATACTCAAGCAGGGCAAATTCCTTTGCAGTAAGCTCAATGACTTTACCGCCGCGGATTGCCACCTTTCTCCTGAGGTCAAGTTCGAGGTCGGCAACGCGCAGCGACTGCGGCTGCTGCATGGCGGTCCTGCTTCTCTTCAGCAGTGACTTGATGCGCGCAAGCAACTCAGGGAAGTCAAACGGCTTCACAAGGTAGTCATCAGCCCCGGCATCAAAGCCCTTTACCTTGTCTACGGTTGTGCTCAGGGCTGTAAGCATCAGAACCGGGAGATCAGGTCTTGCTGCCTTTACAGACCGGCAAACCTCAATGCCGCTTTTATATGGAATTATCAGATCAAGGATAACCAGGTCTATATCCTCCTTCATTGCAGCCTCTTCTCCGGTTATCCCGTCATAGGCCACAACCGCTTCATACTGTTTCTCCTCAAGCCCCTCCTTTATTAATGAGGCTACCCTTGGCTCGTCTTCTATAATGAGGATCTTCATCTGTCAAACAAACTGTTTTTCCCGGTGCCCGGCCTGACTTTTTTATATGAAGCCGGTCTCCCGCTCAAAATTAGTAAAACTATTTCAGGGTTAAAGTATGAGCAGGCATGTTCCGGTAGCTTTCCCGCTGTTATCTTTGCTTCAGCAAAAAACTCTGCTTCCGCGACTTTAACCTCACAGATGATTCCATGACCTCCGCCATTATTATCAGACAGATTGGCATACTGGCAACGATTGTAGTTATCGGGCTTATTGCCTGCCGTGCAAAGGTGTTCACTGCCGGTACAAAGGATTTCCTTGCCAGGCTGGTATTTTACGTCACATTGCCGGCAATGCTGTTTACAAGCTTCAGTGCCATTGAAGTAACCCCGAGACTCCTGGCAAACAGCCTTCAGGCACTTCTCCTTGCAGTTCTTACGATGCTTTTCATGCTCTTCGCCGGATGGCTTGCGGCCCGGATCTACGGTATCAAAGGGGGGCATGCCTCCATTTTCAGGCTGCACAGCATGCTGGGGAATATAATCTATCTGGGACTGCCGGTGATCGCTGCCCAGTTCGGACAGGAAGGACTTCTTTACGGCAGTATCTTCGTGCTGGTCTCGAACATCCTCATGTGGACCCTGGGTGTTGCCATCATTGCTCCCGGGAATTCATTCAACCTGAAGTCAGGCATTCACAGAATACTCAATATCAATACAATAGCAATCATTTCAGGATTTCTGCTCTTCCTGTTTTCAATAAAGCTGCCAAAGTTCGTTCTTGATACGGTAGGTGCGCTGGGAAAGACCAATACGTACCTGTCGATGATATTCATTGCCACGGTAATATATTTTGCCGATGGCAGGAAGATGCTCCGGAACAGGAATGCCTACCTTCTCTCGTTGAACAGGCTGCTGGTGGTGCCTTTTATCCTGCTTGGGATTTTTATCCTTGTAAATACTCTCTTCCCGGGAATTCTACGCAAGGAAGTTGTTTCGGTAATGCTTATGCAGGCTGCAATGCCTTGCATGGTCAACGTGGTTATAATGGTGAACATACTGGGAGAGGATGACGGCACTGCTACGGCGAATGTCTTCATATCAACAATACTCAGCGTCATCACGCTGCCGGTGGTACTGCTGAGTCTGAATCTGTTCGGATGATCAGGTGCGGCGGTTGCCGTCAATCTCTTCAAAGAATACTCTGTACAGGGTGCCGTCACGGAGAGTAATCTCGGCACCCAGCGGGGAAAAGACCGGGGTGACGTCCATTATCCGGATCTGGCGGATGGGATCCAGCTCTTCAGGACTCCACTGTCCGTCGTCAGTCCTGTGGAGAAAAACCGATATCATCAGTTCCATCGCCGGGTTCCTTGACAGGCGCTTCCGGCGGGCAAAGATGACAGTGCTTTCATCTGCCTCGGCGTTATGGTTGGTGTGGGTAAGAGACTCCAGGCTATCCCACCCGGCATACGTTATCAGGGCAACACGCCTTCCCCTGATCGCTGCGGTCATCACCTTCCTGCTGCCATCTTCAGTGCGGCTTACCATCGGGGTTTTTCCAGCATCATGAGGCAGTCCGAAATGACCCAGTGTCAGCTCATGTTCAAATGCCATCCGTGAGCGGTCAACACGTATTACCCCGCCGGGAATGACGATGTCCGCAAGATCAATAATATAGCCTACCCCGTTGTTCGGAGGCCTTCTCATCAGCGCCTGGCGGTATACAACACCGTCACGTACACTGTTGAAAACCATGCTCTGCGAGGTGGAGAAAAGCATGCTCCGCTCCGGATTATTGCCAAGGGTGGCTCCTGTCAGGTAGAAGTTGACATCCTCGCCCCTGACATCACGCGGATCAAGGCTCCTGAAACTGTACTCCATCGAGGTTCCTCCCTGCGGATCATGGTCCTCCCAGGGGAAACGGGTGTTGTAAGCCAGTTTTGAATAGTTGGGGTCATCGTAATACACTTTGCCCGGAATGATTTCCGAAGCACCTGTTATCCCGTGGTTGACAAGTACCAGTCCCGGGTTCTCAAGAATTGTGATCTTCGGCTTCTTTTTCAGATCCGGCCAGAAGCCCTCATTCTCAGTTGCAGTCCAGAATGGTGAATCTTCCGGCAAAGCCAGGCAGATGAACGGGAGGAACATGATGAACGGGCTGGCAGGGCAACTGTAGTTCTGTATCATGTACTCCCGGCGCCCGTAGAATCCAAGGCTGGGAATATCGTTATGATAAAAATCCTCACGTCCTGTAAACTGCAGCAATGAGCCGGAGCAGAGACGGCGTGCAAAACCCGGATCAAGAAGACCGGGGTTCTTAAGCATGAATGCAACGGGAAATGCTCCGGAGACCCATGTACGGTAGCAGATGCTCCTTGACCACATATTAATGTAGCCATCGCGTCCGAAAAAACAGGTGATTGACTCCATCAGCTTCTGTGCTGACCGTTCAATGATTTCTGCTATCTCCGGGTAATGTTCATCGCCAAAGGCCCTGTTCCATATGGTTGTATAAACTATAAAAAGGCTGATTGAATAATAATTGTAGGTCTGTTCGAGGTACCAGCCGTTCCCGGAGTGGTATGAGGCTACCCATAGCAGATGGCTCTTAAGCAGGTCGTCATCTATCTCATAACCGTACTTCTTCAGGAAGGAGAGAGTAACTATGTTGAAGATGCGCCAGTTGTTCTGGGTGGTGCGGTGATGGCCCCATCTGGAAATGGTCACTGCCATTTCATCCTTTTCTTTCTGCGAATATCCTGACCAGAGAGTGTCAGACATCAGCAGAAGGGTTTTGAACAGCCCGCCGAACTCACAGGTGAACTGGTAAGTTGCATCCGGCAGGTCTTCAGGGAGAGGAACCGAGTTGGGATGACCCGGGGTGAGAGCATTGTAAAGGTGAAGCTTATAGTAATCACGCAACCTTATTCCCCTTACAGTTACTTCCGGGTCAACATGTATAAGGGGTCCGGCAAGGGTGAAAGTCCTCTCCAGTGCCTCGAACTCAAGTGACCTGAACCGCCAGTCGGGAGAGCCTTCCTGCGGATAACTCTTTCCCGGTACGATGGGGAAAGTGATAGGATCATCCACTGACCTGACATGTGTGAACGCTCTCTCAAGCAGGTACTTTGCCAGTTCAATGTAATGATTCCTGGTCATCCCCGTCAGGGGACTCAGTGTAAAGTCGGGATTCTCAACTTCAAATCTTGGCTTCATTATCTCTCAAGGCCCCTGATTTTGAGGCTGTCCAGCTACTTCTTGTCGTATACCGAGGTCATTTTTCTTTCCCCGTTGGGAGAAGGCATGGTGGTTTCAATCTGAAGGGTTTTACTGTCAGTCAGGCTCCATACCTCAATGGTTTTCATGGTTCTTGTTTCTCCGTCCCTGGTCATCGTACGCATTGTTTCAATTGTAAGTTTCTTCCCGTCTCCGGACCAGGTCGCAAATGATTTGCTTTCTCCCATGCGTGAGGTGTTCACTGACTCTTTCCCGTCGAGGGTATATTTTGAGCTCATCGTCCTGGCTGACCCGTCAGATGCGGTCATGGTTCTTTCCACCGTCAGGAGGTTGCCATCCTGTTTAACAACGAAATCGCCACCGCCAAAGCCTCCGCGGTTCTGCCCTCCTGAATTCTGGCCCTGGCCCGCTGCCTGACCCTGAGGCTGGCCGGTGTTGCTTTTGCCGGCATTGTAGGTCCAGCTGCCTGAAAAGTTTGTTTTTGATCCCTGTGCCATCACTGCCGTATGCAGTAGGAGTGCTGTCACTACCAGCAGCGGCAATACCTGTAATCTTACTGGATTAATTTTCATGATAATCATTTTTAAGTGGAACATCTCCGGTTATTTCAATTCAAAGGTATTTTTCCTTAAGTTAAGAGGAAGTTAAATCACACTTTTTTTATTCATACATGCCCTTCGGCACAAAATCATCAGATTCTTCCCGGCCGACAAACAGCGGGCATGGTATTTGCGGGTTAACTGATGCCAAATCAAAATGACCAGCCATGAAGAATACCTTAATTGCCGGGATGGCAGCCTTTGTCATTTTATCATCATGTGAAAAACCGGGAAGAGATGTAATTTTTGCAATTAATAATAACCTGGAATTTAAGATTGATGACATAAGTCTTTACGACTCGTCTGCGCATGTTCTTTACCTGAAGCGAAGCCACAGTGAGCTTAATGATATTGAAAGCGGGTCATTTGCATTTTATGACAGGGGTGAACAGGTACTTTCAGGTTCGTTCTGGCCACTATATCTGAGTTCCATGCCCTCATCCCCGGTTATCATGTCCTGTCCTTTATTCCTTCAGCCCTTTGCCTTAAGGATTGACACCTGGCTCCCATCTGACAGGTCTCTGATCAACAATGACCGGATGACAGGCCTGATGAGCCGGAACGGGCTGCTTCACTCAGGGCTGGCAGTTACTGCTGCAGCTCCGGTCATCTCAGGGGCGGAGATGTCTTTCGCCCTTACCGTGACGAATATGGATGAATCAGGTCTGCTCATTCTTGATCCCGGAAAAACAGGCCCAGGTCTTTTCAGGTATTTTACGAACGGATTGCATCTCTATGATCCGGATAATGGCAGTGAGGTTTTTGCCGACAACATTCCGCACGTAGCTCCCGATCCGTGGAACAGCTGGCGCATGGAGTGGCTGACAAAACTTGATCCGGGCGAATCAAAAACTTTTACATTTACATATTCGCCTGGTACAATGCCAGCTTCGGGTAAATACAAAGTTGTATTCGATTTTCCGGGTTTGTCATACCAGGTATCTGCAGATGATCTTTACCAGGGTGAATCCAGGATATGGCTCGGAGACATCCTGTTCAGTCAGAAAATGACAATTCTTTAGCTTTTCAGTACGCCGTGCCCCAAATGCGGCAAGACTTAAATGATTACTTGCGGCAACTAAAAGTTTTTTAAAACTTCATAAAATCGTTCCTGATATACAGGTGAAACGGGGGAGTCAGCCATTGACCAGATAATCAATTCACTCCGTGTCCTTACCTGGCATGAACATTTCTAAACTGGCATTGTTTCTATGTGTTAGAAACATGTTTCATTTTCATTGTGTAACCGGAAAACCACATCAAAACCGGGGCAGAACTGAAAAGCCATAAGAGTAGGAATCATTTTAAAATTTCCAGTTATGAAAAGAACTCATAAAGTACTGGCGCTTTTGCTGGCAGCCGGAGTGTTCTCTTTTCTTCAGGCTTGTCAGAAGGATGACGGAAGCATTTCTTCATCCGATATTAATCTCAAAAACGGGGTGGCAGATGTTAGCAATGCCAATCCGGATCTTACCTTTTACAGCAGTGCCCGTCATATCGGCAACGGACAGGCACGTGCATGGGTAACTGAAAACAGGGATGGTGAACCAACTTCGGTGGGACTGTCCATCTCGGCAGGAGCCCTGAATAATCTTCCGAAGGATATGACTGGTGTAGTCCTTGAACTTCCCAAAGGGAAGGGCAAAAACTTCTACACTTTTGTCATGCTCGACTGGAATCCGCAGGGGCATGAGCCGCCCCAGATCTACGGATTGCCTCATTTTGATGTTCATTTTTACATTATCCCCGATGAGGAGCGCCTGGCCATGCTGCCGGATAAAGTGGCTGAATTCGAGAACCTTCCGGCGCAGGAATATGTCCCGGCCGGATATTTCAGAGGCCCTGGCTTTGTACCGTTCATGGGGGTACACTGGCTTGACGGAGCCTCTCCCGAACTTCACGGAGCCACATTTACCAAGACCTTCATCTGGGGCTCCTATGACGGAGAGTTTGTGTTCTGGGAGCCTATGCTGACCCGTGACTACCTGCTCACCCGTCCGGATGAAGTAATTGTTATTCCTCAGCCTGCTGCCTTTAAGCGCGATGGCTGGTATCCCACCCGGTATGAAATCTCTTACTCAAAGGCCGGAAATGAGTTCATTGTTGCCCTGCGTGATCTGCAGTTCCGCCAGGGGCAGTGATAAATGCCTGAAGGCAGGTTAATTGGTTTTCATCTCCCCGGCATTTATGTGCCGGGGAGTTTGATTCTCCTCAAATAAATAATTGTTATGAACAGGAAATCTTTTCTGATGGGACTTTCCGCAGCAGGCATAGCGCCTTTAGCGATGGGTTTTGACACAGTGCGCAATGTTGCCGGTGATGCCGGGGCTCCGGCAATGCTGGCTCCGGAACTGAAGAATTCATACTGGTATATAGGACATCTGATGAGCATACTTCTTTCCGGAAAGGATACAGGCGGATCATTTGCACTTATTCACGGTTATGAGATAAAAGGCCTTGAACCACCACCTCACATCCATACCCGGGAAGATGAATCATTCTACCTCCTTGACGGTGA
>JAKAXP010000339.1 GCA_021816545.1 Bacteroidota bacterium | reverse complement strand
AAATGTCAGGGCCCACGGCCAGTGCGGTGTTTGACGGCAGCGTCCACGGTGTGGTGGTCCATGCCATGATCTTCACACTGTCAGTGTCAACAATGCCGGCATTTATTCTGCTGGAATCAGCGTTGCCAGACACAACTGCGCCGGAGCCAGCGCCAACAGAATCACCGTCGCCGGAATTACCTTTTTCTGTGCCGGCGCCCCGGAACAGGAACTCCGACTTCTCATTGCGTATGACGCTGAACAGGGCGATGCAGGTTGTGTCCTTCACATCCCTGTAGCATCCCGGCTGGTTGAGCTCGTGCGAGCTGAGGCCGGTGCCGGCGGCGGGAGAGTACGGTTGAATGGTGTACCCTTCGTAGAGCAATCCCTTGTTATACAGCTGTTTGAGCAACCACCAGAGTGTCTCGATGTACCTGTTGTCATAGGTGATGTACGGGTTATCCATGTCGATCCAGTAGCCCATGTGGCGTGTCAGATCCTCCCATGCATCAGTATACTTCATCACATCCTTGCGGCATGCATCGTTGTAATCCTCAACGGAAATCTTTGTGCCGATGTCTTCCTTGCTGATCCCGAAAGCCTTCTCCACGCCGAGTTCCACAGGAAGTCCGTGAGTATCCCAGCCGGCCTTGCGTTTGACCTCGTAGCCCTGCATGGTGCGGAAGCGGCAGATGGCGTCCTTGATGGCGCGTGCCATTACGTGGTGGATTCCCGGCATCCCGTTCGCGGAGGGAGGACCCTCGTAAAACACGAATTCGCCCTTGCCGTCGCGGCTGCGCAGCGATTTCCGGAAGGTATCATGATCATCCCACATCTTCAGCACCTCGTTATTCACCTTCGGGAGGTCAAGGCCCTTGTACTCGGGAAATTTCTTTGACATACAGCTTTACCTATTTAAAAACAGCGTGCAAAGTTATTAAAAAAGTCGGTTGTGTCGGAGCTTTCAGACGTCAGACCTCATCTCAGGGCATTGACAACAGCTTCGGGTCCGAATGTTGTCACTGTATTGGACTGGCCCGTTTTCTGATTCTTTAAAAACAAGACCGGAATAATCTTCTGTGTTTTTACAAATGGCAGATTTTGAATCTTTCCCCGCAGAATCTCAAATTCCGTCTCAGGGTCGGTCTTTTCACCCCATTTTGCTTCACCTATCACCAGAGTTTTTTTATCGGATGACCCGGCAACAACGTCTATTTCGATTGGTGAACCGTCTTTGCCCCGACCCCACCATCTCATGCCAGGATTGATATTTTCATCCGGAAACAGGAATGGGACGGCCTGACGACATAGTTCTTCCCATGCTGAAGAAACATAACCCGGCATTTTTCTTTTAATATCCCTTATTGCCTGGGAGGTAAGTCCCAGGTCAATCCGGCTTTTGTCCGGTGCCACAAATGTAAACCAGAAGTTCAGGAAGGGATCATCAATTTTATAGAGAGTCTTCTTTGTTGAGCGTAAAGATTCACCGAAAGGAATTTCACGCCGGATATACTTCAATTCAATGAGAAATGAAGTAACACCTGAAAGATGAGTGGCCGGTTTTTCCATCCGACCTGCAATCTCAGATAATCTGTTACAGCCAGATCCGATAAGTGAAAGCATTGTATATGCCTGTACGGATGTTCTGATCTCATCTGAAAACAATCGTTCGGGCTCTTCAGCCAAAAGCCCGTAAGGATTGATCACATTATGTTCAATAGCCTCCTCCAGAGACGAAGATAACCTGCGAATCTCCCAATAACGGGGAATGCCTCCCCATACGCTGTATTCCCGAACAGCTTCTTCAGGGATTACGTCAAGATACTGCATGAGGTGATTTACTGACATCGGATTCACCTTCATAATTTCCCCTGCCCTGCCATAAAGAGGAGCCTTTTTGTTCAGCACCATATCATGCATCATCTTTTGCGATGATCCACAGAGTATAATGTTATAATTACTATGCGCCCCATCATCGTGGATATTTTGAATCAGAGATGGTAATTCCGGAGAATTTTTTACCAGGTAAGGAAATTCATCGATACAAAGCGTAATTCTTTCATTGAGAGATCTGTTGAGGCTTCTGAGCAGCGAATCCCATCCGGGATAGACCGGAGCAGAGAATCCCGGCACTTTTTTTTCAATTCTCTCTGCTAGTGATTTTATCTGCAAGGGTGCTTCACTCTGATCGGCAGAAAAGAATACGGTATTGTCATCAATGATCTGTTTTAACAGCGTGGATTTACCTCCACGTCTTCTTCCATAGATCACAATGAGTTGAGCAGTCTCCTGGTTCAGAATCCTTTTAAGCCTGCCTGTTTCTGTTTCCCTGTTGACAAACATGATACATAATATGTTTTACAAAAATAATGTTACTTAAACATAAATGCAATTTTTCGAACGTTTTTATTCTTTATACTCCCTGACCCTGCATTTTGAAATACTTTGAGTAATTACTCAATGTGTTGAGTAAAATTGCTCAATTCGGGGAGCGGCTCTGCAAGCGGCAGATATTCAGACATTAAGACCTTCGTGCTTCACCTGGCGGATCGGCCCTCTGTTGCCTCACAATAATAGAGGAGATTATATGTTAATTTATATTACCTTTGCGTATTAATTTCTAACACCGGTAGCCATGGCAGAAAAGACAAGATACTCGGATGAGGAGCTGGAGGAATTCAGGCAGATCATCATGGCCAAATTAGACAAAGCCAGGAGAGATTATGATGTTCTCAAAGCAAGCATAACGCATGAGGACAACAATGATACAATGGACACCTCGCCAACCTTCAAGGTACTGGAAGAGGGTGCCACCACGCTGTCAAAGGAAGAGGCCGGCAGGCTTGCGCAACGGCAGCTGAAG
>JAKAXP010000039.1 GCA_021816545.1 Bacteroidota bacterium | reverse complement strand
TTATAACCTGCACCTCCACTCCGAGTTTCTCGAGGGCGTCCTTGTAGAAGGAGACTTCGGCGGCAAGGCCCTTGAAGTCGAACATTGATGTGGGGCTTATCCATACGGCGTCTGCAGCGGTGGAGATGAAATAGCTCTCCTGCATCAGCACATAGTCAGAATAGGAGTAAACGAATTTACCGCTCTCCCTGAATTCATTCAGGGCTGTGCGGATCTCATCGGCTGTAGCCCAGCCTGATGGCATGGTGCCGTTTTCGATCAGGATGCCGCTTACGTTTTCGTCTTTTGCTGCCTTTTTCAGGTTCTTAAGAATCTCGTTGAGGCCGGGTGTCTGGGTAAATGACATTGTCAGCGGGTCAAGTGCAGTGAACGGATTGCTCTGTGACCTGTCAGGAATCAGGGCACCGGTCTTCATAACAAGTACTGTTTTTTCAGGTATCGTTACCTGTTTCTTGCCTGCAGCAGCCATCCCGGAAAATACCGAGAGGGTAACCACGAAAAAGAGGAGACTGGTGATTATGAGTCCTGTTATCACGGCCAGGACCATTTTAAGGAAGGTTTTCATCTCTGTACTGTTGATTTATTTGGCCAAATTATAAAAAAATCAGGCATCTTTAAGGCCCTAAAGCGCTTGTTATGAAATTATCAGCTTCTTCAAAAGTCATTGCCGGCCTGGGAAGCAACCTCGGAGACCGTTTTGCCGCCCTGCGACGTGCCATGGAGCTGATCAGGGAAGAGGCCGGTGAGATCATAGCCACATCATCGGTATGGGAGACGGAGCCATGGGGATTTGATGCCGATGAGCAGTTCCTGAACATGGTCATTGTACTGGAGACGGCACTTGATCCAAAAGGTCTCATTCAGCGCTTCAGGTCAATTGAAGGACGTATGGGACGCAAAAAGAGCGGAGGAGGGAAGTATGAGTCGCGCATCATTGACCTTGACATTCTCTTCTGGGATGACCGGGTCATCTCCATTCCCGGGCTTGAGGTTCCCCATCCGAAGCTTCACTCGAGGAGGTTTGTGCTGGAGCCGCTCATGGAGGTATCGCCGGAGACGGTTCATCCGGTAACAGGCCTTACTGTTGCAGAGATGCTTCAGTTCTGTGAAGACAACTCCGATGTCAGGCTTGCTGCCCGGCAGTTCTGAATCCTGCCCCGCCGGCTGACGGCAGGTTAGAACGGCACATACCGGCGGCCTCCCTGGTTTACAGCGCCCCGTTATCTGCGAAGCTGTAATAATCCTTGCCGGCTACAATCAGGTGATCAAGGAGCTGAATATCCATCAGTGCACCTGCCTCCTTAATTTTCTGGGTGATCCGGATGTCAGAGTCACTGGGACTTGTATTTCCCGATGGATGATTGTGACAGATTACAAGTCCTGATGCCAGTGTCTCAATAGCCTTCTTCATTACTATCCGGACGTCGGTGACGGTGCCGCTGACACCTCCCTGGCTGATCTTCATGCGGCCGGTGACTCGGTTGGCCCTGTTGAGAAAGAGTATCCAGAACTCCTCGTGGGTGAGGTCTTCCATCAGCGGGCTGATGATGCTGAACACATCGGCTGATGAACGGATCTGGGGGTTTTCGGAGGCCTCTGCCATCTTGCGGCGCCGGCCAAGTTCGAGGGCGGCAGCAATGGTTACGGCTTTTGCTTCACCCATACCTTTGATCTTGCGTATCTCTCCCGCGCTGAGTCTTCCCAGCTGACCGAGTGAGTTGCCGGCAAGTGCCAGCAGTTCGCGTGCCAGGTCAAGGGCGGAGTTGTTCCTTGTTCCTGATCCTATCAGAATGGCTAACAGCTCAGCATCGCTGAGGCTTGAAGGGCCCTTGTTCCAGAGCCGCTCACGGGGCCTGTCCTCGACAGCCCAGTCTGTGATTTTCATTGACATGCAGCAAAACGTATTATCCCGCTGCAATATAAAAAAAACAGCCGTCACAATGAAGCGACGGCTGTGAAAATATCTGGAATAGAACCCTATTTCAGGCTCTGAGCGTGTTTCGTTATCGAAGACTTGAGGTTGGAAGCCTTGTTCTTGTGGATGACATTCTTCTTTGCAAGCTTGTCAAGCATGGCGCTGAGCTCGGGAAGCATCTTTTCTGCCTCTGCCTTCTCAGTGGTCTTGCGCATCTTCTTGAGAGAATTACGCATTGTACGGGCGTAGTACTTGTTGTCTTCCTTCCGGGTCTCTGCCTGTCTTGCGGCTTTGAGTGCCGACTTATGGTTAGCCATAATGTTTGTTTAGTGTAATTTCGTAGTCCATAGGGGAATCGAACCCCTGTTACCAGGATGAAAACCTGACGTCCTAACCACTAGACGAATGGACCTTAAAGAACTTAAAAAAGCGGATGCAAAGATGGCATCTTTTTTTTAATCTGCAAAAAATTATTCAAAAAAATGTTTCCTCTTCAGATCCGCCCTGCGAAGTCAGGTTAATTCTCTCCTAGAAGATGTATCTGACTGCAAATCCGCCGTTCCAGTAGATGAAGCCGGGGCCGGTTGTCAGTTGGACGGCAGGCCCTACACCCATACTAAGATTCAGCGGAATGTCATCGAATGTATATTCGAGTCCGATTATGCCATCAACGCCAATCAGGATGCCGGTACTGTACTGGTCCTTATAATAATCATTCCAGAAGCCGAGATGTGCTCCGGGGCCGATGAACCAGTCGAGGTTTGGTGTCCAGTCAGTCGGTTTCTGCCACTGATAAAAACCGGTGACAACAAAGTTATGTCCCCAGTAACCTGTTCCGGCAATAAGCTCAAGTGCATTTGTGCTGTTAATGAAGGTCTTGAAGGTAATACCTGAAGGATCACCTCCCCTGAGGCCGATAGCCGATTTGTAACTCTGGGCCTGGGCTCCCGTTGCCATGGCTGCCAACACCAGAATGACAGTCAGTGTTCTTTTCATCATAATTCTGTTTTGGTTTATAAAACTTGCAAATATATACTTATCCAACAGATTTGGTCAGGTTTTGTTTATTTAAAAAGCAGGAGGCTGAGTGCCATTACAGCCATTCCAGATATCAGGCCGTAGATTGAGAGATGGTGTTCGCCGTACTTCTCTGCTGCCGGGAGCAGTTCATCGAGAGAGATGAATACCATGATGCCGGCAACGAACGAGAAGAGCACTCCCATGAGTGTATCACTCATCACCGGAAGCAGGATAAGATAACCGGCCAGTGCTCCCACAGGTTCGGCAATCCCGCTGAGGAATGAGAGCCTGAAAGCCTTGCGTTTGCTCCCTGTGGCGTAATAAATCGGTACTGATACGGCTATTCCTTCGGGTATGTTGTGTATGGCCACAGCCACGGCTATCGCCACCCCGATCTGGGGATCGGAAAGGGCGGCTGTAAATGTGGCGAGGCCTTCGGGGAAGTTATGGATACCGATTGCAATTGCAGTCATGGCTCCCATGCGCAGAAGCTTTCCGCTTCTCTGTTCCTCGTCGCCTCCTTCTATCTTTTTAAACTCATGGGGGTTCTCCTGTGAGGGGATGAGCCTGTCGATGATGCCAATGAGGGCTATTCCTCCGAAGAAGGCGATGACAGCCAGCCACCAGCCCTGCCGCAATCCCATGGCTTCAGTGAGCACTTCCCGGCCCTTGACGAAGATCTCCACAAACGACACATAGATCATCACACCTGCTGAAAAGCCAAGGCTGACCGTGAGGAACTTCGTGTTGGTTTTCTTCGCGAAGAAGGCAATTGTGCTGCCTACCCCGGTTGAAAGACCCGCAAAAAGAGTCAGCATGAACGCAAATAATATCGTGTTGAAGTCGGGGTCCATCGCTGCTGTGCTGTCGGTTATCAAAAGCCAAAAATACCAAAATTGGTTATCTTGCAGCCGTTAATATGCCACAAAATGAAATTGTCACTGTTCAATATATCAAATTTCAGGGTTGACGGCGGTGCCATGTTCGGAGTGATTCCGAAGGCTTTATGGGGCCGGCAGGTGCAGTCAGATGAACTCAATACAATTGAGCTTTCACTCACCTCCCTTATCATTGAGACTGATGGAAGGGTGATTCTCGTGGATGCCGGGTGGGGTGACAAGCAGGATGAAAAATTCTTCAGGCATGCTTATCTCAGCGGCGGATCAGGGCTTGCAGGCGGTCTTGCCGGATGCGGTTACGGGCCTGAGGATATCACAGATGTGATTATCACCCATCTGCATGCGGATCATTGCGGAGGCTGTTTTGTAAATACACCGGAATGGGGTACCTCTCCTGTGTTTCCTAATGCCACATACCACATAAGCCGTGCCCAGTGGGAATGGGCCAACGAGTCAAACCTCCGCGAAGAGGATGCCTTCCTCCCTGAAAATATCAGGCCATTCGGCGAAAGCGGGAAGCTGAACCTGGTTGATGAGCCGGGTGAACTATACCCTGGCGTTTCACTCAGGATATGCTACGGTCATACCCCGGGCCTGATAGTGCCTGTTATAAGCTTTAACGAGAGGACCCTTGTTTATACGGGGGACCTGATCCCGACAATTGCCCATATCCCTTTACTCTGGAATATGGCTTATGACCTGCTTCCTCTGGTCACAATAGCCGAGAAGCAGGAGATTTTGCAGGAGGCGCTGCAGAATGAATGGCTGCTGCTGTTTCAGCATGACCCGTACTTTGAATGCTGCACCCTCACCGAGACACCTAAAGGGATAAGAGCCGGAAGAAAAGGTATGCTGGAAGAGTTTACCGGGGGAGGGTCACCTCACTGAGGAGGAGCCCCGGATTACAAGCTCTGATGTTATTATCTTGTTCTGGACTGATCCCCGGCGGTTTTCTATCCGGTCAATAAGCAGCCGTGCGGCAGTCTGCCCCATTTCAAATCCTTTCTGGTCAACTGAAGTCAGGCCGGGATCAGTGAGCGTGGCTATCTGGCTGTTTGTGAACCCGACAATGGCTATTTCCTCGGGGACCCTCAGACCGTGACGTTTTACAATCATCAGGGTCTGTGCTGCAGTAAGGTCATTGACGGTAAAGAATGCCTCAGGCCTGGGGGTGCGTGTCAGGAGCGCCGGTATTATCCGTTCGGCACTCTCAATATCATCGCATTTTATAATGTCTTCGGCCGGGGGAGTGAGGCGGTATTCCTTCATGGCCTTCATGTATCCGTCGAGCCTGTGGCGGGCGATTGCCAGCTGCGGGGGGCCTGAGAGATGAACGATCCTTTTCTTCCCGGTGCGAAGCAGATGAATGACTGCCTTGTAAGCTCCTGCTTCATCATCGATTACCACGCTGTCAGTACTGATTTCTTCCACTGCACGGTCAAAGAATACCAGCGGAATATCCTTGTCAAGGATACTGCGGTAATGCCTGAAATCTGTGGTGGTTTTTGCCACGGATGCAAGGATGCCGTCAACACGGCTGGAAAGGAGGGTCCGGATGTTCTTCACCTCATGCTCCCACATCTCGTTGCTCTGGCAGAGTATCATGTTGTAGTCGCGCTGGTAAACTACATCCTCTATACCGCTGATCACAGTTGAGAAGAAGTAGTGTACAACGTCCGGAATGATCACGCCGATAGTCTTGGATGAGCCGCTTTTAAGGCTGAGGGCAATGGGATTCGGCCGGTAGTTCCATCGCTCGGCGAGTTCATTAACCGCATCTCTGGTTGACTGGCTGATATCAGGATGGTCCTTGAGTGCCCTCGATACTGTTGATGGAGATATCCCGAGTTCCCGCGCAATATCCTTTATTGTGATATTTTCTCTGCTCATTTCAGGGTTGAAGCTGTTAGATGTAAAGATAGAAAAAAAAGCATAGTTTTCGGCGGTTCGAAAATTAGTTGCACCCTCAATTCAAACGTTTGCGGTATCGATTGCGGAAAAAACCTGAAAAAGAGTTGGTTAACTCTGAAAAAAGCCCGAATTTTATCATCCCAAACCTTGAAAAACTTAATTAGTATATTAACTATTCAGAAAACTGCAACTAAACTGATCTATTTATGGAGAAACTAACTGGAAAACGGCTCTTCATGCTGACCTTCGGCATAATGATGAGTCTTGTTGTCTTCGGGCAACAGGTAAGAGTGTCAGGTACAGTTACCGATGCAGCCGACAGACAGACGTTACCCGGAGTGAACGTCCTGGTAAAAGGCACGCTAACGGGAACTATTACCGGCGCAAACGGAGAATACTCTCTGATGGCCAAGCCTGGGGATGTACTGGTTTTCACTTTTATCGGATACCTGCCGCAGGAGGTTACCGTTGGTGAGGGCAACGTCATCAACGTGGCAATGCGTACTGATGTCCAGGCCCTCGACGAGGTGGTGGTCATCGGTTACGGTACCGTGAAAAAGAGTGATGCTACAGGATCTGTGGCAGCTGTGAGCTCAAAGGACTTCAACAAGGGTGCAATCACCTCACCGCAGGACCTGCTGGTAGGTAAGAGCGCCGGTGTTGTAATCACTACTGCCGGCGGTGCCCCGGGCAGCGGCGCAACAATCCGCGTGCGCGGCGGTTCATCACTGAATGCCTCGAATGACCCGCTGATAATTATCGACGGTGTACCCATTGACAACAACAACGTATCAGGAAGCTCAAACCTTCTTTCTTTTGTCAACCCGAATGACATCGAGACCTTCACGGTCCTCAAGGATGCTTCAGCGACTGCCATCTACGGTTCAAGGGCATCGAACGGCGTCATCCTCATCACTACGAAGAAAGGGAAGGCCGGCTCACCCCTTACAGTCTCGTATGACGGCAATGTGTCGGTTGCAAATGCAATCGCATTTGTTGATGTATTTTCAGGTGACGAGATCAGGCAGCTGGCTCTTGAGAAGTCAGACCTCTTTGGAATTGACAACCTGAATCTCCTGGGAACGCAGAATACAAACTGGCAGAAGGAGATCTTCCGTACTGCAGTCTCCCATGACCATAACCTGAGCCTTTCAGGTGCTGTCAGCTCACTTCCCTACCGCCTCTCAATCGGTTACACTGACCAGAACGGTATCCTGAAGAACACTGACATGCAGCGTTTCACCGGGTCACTGAACCTCAACCCCACATTCTTCAATGATGCCCTGAAGGTCAATATCAACCTCAAGGGGATGAATACTCACCACAACTTCGGTGACTCGGGAGCAATCGGTTCAGCAGTAAACATGGATCCCACCCAGGTAATCAGGGACGGGAGTACAAATTATGACGGGTACTTCCAGTGGGCAAACTACGGGGCCAACCTCGGAACACCCAACCCGGTTGAGCAGGCACTGTCTGTCGACAACAGGTCTGTGGTTAACAGGGTCATCGGAAACATCCAGCTGGACTACACCCTTCCCTTCTTGCCGGAGCTAAGAGCCAACCTCAACCTGGCAACTGATTATACAACAAGTGTCGGTCACAACAACCGTCCCAAGACTTCGCCTTCGGTCCTGACATCTCCGCTTTACGGAAGGATTTCAGACTACAGTGGAAACAACTACAACAACCTGCTTGATTTTTACCTTAACTACAATAAGAACCTGGCAAGTATCAACAGTGTGCTTGATGTGACCGCAGGTTACTCATGGCAGCACTTCGAGAGGAATGGCGAGACCTACACCCGCACCAGGGTCGATGCTGAGCATCCTCTTTATCAGAAATCAGACAGCTCGTCATTTACAACCGATCCCGGGAACTATCTCGTGTCATTCTTTGGCCGTATCAACTATACACTGAAGGACAGATATCTCGTCACTGTCACCTTACGTGAGGATGGTTCATCAAGATTTAAGGCTAATCCATGGGGATTGTTCCCTTCGGTTGCTCTCGGATGGAAGATTAAGGAGGAATCATTCCTGAAGAATGTCAAGGCAGTATCTAACCTCAAGCTCAGGCTTGGATGGGGTATCACCGGGCAGCAGGACATCGGCAACGACTTCCCGGCACTGGCGCTTTACCGCCAGTCTTCGGAGGGCTCCTATTACTATATTGACGGGGAGTTCATTCCGACACTGAGGCCTGATGCATATGACCCGGATATCAAGTGGGAGGAGACAACCACGCTTAATGCCGGTCTCGACTTCGGCTTTGTCAATGACCGCATCACCGGTTCATTTGACCTTTATAAAAGAGTTACCGACGATCTTCTTAACTTAGTTACGGTACCAAGCTCAAGCAACTTCTCAAATACCCTGCTTACCAACGTGGGTAGCCTTACGAACAACGGTGCAGAGCTCTCGCTGAATTTCATTCCGGTTTCGACGAATGACATGCTTTTTTCAATTGGCTTTAATGCGACATACAACGTTAACGAGATCACAAAGCTGCTTCTTACAGATGATCCTGATTACATCGGGGTACCCTACGGTGATGGTATGACAGGCACCAAGCAGGTGACCAGGGTCGGCTATCCGGCACGCGCCTTCTTTGTCAACCGCCAGGTATACAATGCTGACGGGAAACCAATTGAAGGGCTTTATGTTGATGAGTCAGGTGAAGGCGGTGTGGTCAACGGTGACAATGCCGACAAGTACATCTATCATAATCCGGTTGCAGACTACCTGCTGGGCATCTCGGCAAGGTTCGAGTACAAAAACTTTGACCTTTCTGCTTCGACACGCGCCAGCATAGGCAACTATGTTTACAACCAGGTTGCTGCAGGTGCATCGTATGACCAGATGCAGCAGATCGGTTACTGGAAGAACTTCACCAGGGCGCTGGCTGAAACCAATTTTGTCAAGCGTCAGTTCACCAGTGACTATTTTGTTGAGAATGCGTCATTCCTGAAGCTCGACAACGTGAGCGCAGGCTACACATTTGACAATCTCTTCGGTGCAATGGGTGCACGCGTCAGTTTCACCGTGCAGAATGCACTGATCCTCACGAAGTACAGCGGCATTGACCCCGAGGTCTCAGGCGGCATTGACAACAACTTCTACCCGAGGCCCCGCACCTTCATGCTCGGTATTGGGCTTACCTTCTAATAAAATAACGATAAGCAGATATGAAAAAGAAGATTATAATATTCGGAATAATGCTTTCAGCGCTGATGATCTCATCATGCGTGAAGGATCTGGATGTCACCCCTAATGACCCAACAAGAATCCTTGACCTTGGTGCTGATCCTTCCTATATTAAAATGGCCCTTGGCAAGATCTATGCGAGCTTCATCATCTCGGGGCAGGGAGCAAACGGTGGTGATGACATTACTGCATCTGACGGCAACTTCTTCACTACAATGAGGGCCCTATGGAACCTCCAGGAGATAACGACAGACGAGGCTATATGTGCTTGGGGAGATGTAGGTATAGCAGACCTCAACACCCAGACATGGAGTCCTAGCAACCCGTTCCTGACAGCGCTCTACCAGCGTCTGGCGCTTAGTATTACATATGCAAACGACTTCATCATAAAAGCACAAACCATCGGTGGTGAAAACTCTGAAAGGTATGTTGCTGAGGCAAGGTTCCTCAGGGCTCTCGCCTATTACTGGGCAATCGACCTCTTCGGACAGTTCCCCTTCACTACTGAAGCAGACGGAGTAGGCAAGTTTTTCCCTGAGATAGGAACGAGGACCGAGATATTCAACTACATCGAGTCAGAACTCAAGGCAATTGAAAACAGCCTTGGTGAACCGAAGTTCTCATATCCGCAGGCAGACCAGGCAGCGGCATGGATGCTTCTTGCAAGGCTTTATCTCAATGCAGAGGTATACACAGGCACGCCCAGGTGGGCCGACTGCAAGACTTATTGCGACAAGGTTATCAGCAGCAACAAGTACTCGCTGGCCACGAACTACAGGCAGAACTTCAGCGCTGACAATGACGGACGTCACAACCCGGAGATGATCTTTGCATGGGAACAGGACGGTGTCAATGTGCAGGGTTATGTTGGTACAACATTCATTATCGAGTCATCAAGCGATGCCACCTATATCAGGGCTGAAGACTTCCACGGACTTACTTCCAACACCAACTGGAACGGAAATCGTGCGAGGGTTCAGTTCCTAGACATATTGGTTGATACAATTGCCACCTATGGCAACGTGAGGATACCGGCCAGCGATCCGACATTCTCCCAGGCTGATGACAAGCGAACCTTCCTCAAGATGAAGAAGTCGCAGCAGATTCCCAGCCCCTCAGCAAGCGGTGACTATGGCATTGGCGTTTACAAGTTCACTGCCCGCAATGCAGATGGTACCAGGGCTGCAAACTACAATACTGCATATGCATCCACTGATTTCCCGATCTTCCGTCTTGCTGACGCCTATCTGATGAGGGCTGAAGCACTCTACAGGCAGGGTGGCGCCGCAAACATCGATG
The DNA here is from genome assembly GCA_021816545.1 of Bacteroidota bacterium. GTDB lineage: Bacteria > Bacteroidota > Bacteroidia > Bacteroidales > VadinHA17 > SR-FBR-E99. The sequence continues at coordinate 3,196 of JAKAXP010000039.1, read as the reverse complement.
CTGCAGTTGCTGACATCAACAAGATAAGAGAACGCGCTTACGGAAACACCAGCGGCAACATAACCGCGGCAAGCCTTGATCTCGATTTCATTATCGACGAGCGTGCACGCGAGTTCTACTATGAGGCCCAGAGACGCACTGACCTGGTTCGCTTCGGCAAATTCACCGGTGGTGATTACCTGTGGCAGTGGAAGGGTGGCGCATTTGCAGGTGCAAGCACATCAGATCATCTTGACCTGTTCCCGATCCCCGGTGATGAACTGTCAGCCAACCCGAACTACAACGGGCAGAATAACCCCGGTTATTAATCATTAAAGCGAAGAGAAATGAAGAAGAATTTATTGATATTCCTGACATTCATCGGATTGACTGCCATCTTTACTGCCTGTGAGAAGGACGGTGAGATGATTAAAATGGCGTCAAATCCTGTAGCTCCGACGCTCACCACGGTTCCCGACCTCACACTACAGAGACCAAACGGAACACAGGTGCTTGAGTTCGTCGGCACTCCCGTTGATCCGGGCTTCCAGGCTTCGGCTACATATTATCTCGAGGCATGTGCTGCCGGAACAGCCTTTGCTGATCCGGTGACATTATGGTCAGGCAACCAGTGCAAGTCAATGAAAATCACTGTCAGTGACCTGAACGGGATACTGCTCAAGAAGTTTCCTGCAGATGCATCCACACCTCTTGACCTCAGGCTCAGGGCAGTGCTGGTTGTTGACGCCGGAACCGGAGCTCCCGGAACAGGTACAAACACGTTCTCATACAGCTCTGCGGTTAAAAATGCAACAGTAGCACTCTACGGTCTGCCCCGCCTTAACCTTGTTAACTCGGGCATGACCCAGAAGGTGGAGTCGGCTCTCGGTGACGGCAAATACACCGGCCTTGTGAAGTTTGATGTTACAAAACCATTTACGCTGACCAACCCCGACGCAGGCATCAATTATGGTGGCGCCGGCAATGTACTGGCAGTAAACGGTGCAGCGATCGTTCCTCCCGCAAACGGATGGCACAGGCTTAACGTAAATGTTCCTTCGCTTACCTACGAAATTTCACCCTACATGATTGGTCTTGTGGGATCTGCCACACCTAACGGCTGGGATACCCCGGATCAGAAAATGGATTACAATGCCGCAACAGGAGTATGGAGTATCACCGTAAACCTTGTTGTGGGAGAAATCAAGTTCAGGCTTAACGACGGCTGGGCATGGAACCTCGGGTTCAACAAGAACAACACAGGCAAGTACAATGACCTGTTCCATGACGGAAACAACATTCCTATAGACGCAGCCGGAAACTACACGATTACGCTGACAATTACCCAGCCTAACGGTCCAACCGAGGCAGGTTCATGTACAGTGGTGAAGAACAATTAATACAGGGACATTATAAAAATCAGGATTTATGAAAATGAAATCAATATTGAAAATAATGATGCTCCCTGTGGCAGCGGTGCTTTTAATCACCGGTTGTACAAAGGAGACATCTGAAGTACGTCTTGATCCCGCACTCGGGACCAACAAGATATTCAACGTCACATCCAGCTCGGCCACCGTTACCGGTTTTGTTGTTGCAGAAGGCGACGGCTTTACTGAAAGAGGTATTTGCTATGATATTCAGCCGGCACCAACTGTTGCCAAGTCGAAGGCAATCTACACCGGCACTGTCACCAAGGCTGCCTATAACGTGACCCTGACCGGTCTGTCATTTGCAACCACATACTATGCACGTGCCTACGCCACAGGGCCGGAAGGTACGGTTTACGGAAGTGAGCGTTCCTTCACCACGCTTCCTGTGCTTGCTACCCTTACAACAGTTGCTGCCACCAATGTTCAGGGTACCACGGCAACCTCCGGCGGCAACATCACGGCAGACGGCGGTGCAGCTGTAACTGCCCGAGGTGTGTGCTACGGCACTGCTCCCAATCCGACAGTTGCCGGCAGCAAGACCACTGACGGAACCGGCATAGGTGCATTCGTGAGCAATATTACAGGGTTAAACGGCCTTACCAAGTACTATGCCCGTGCCTATGCAACCAACAGTGCCGGCACAGCCTACGGTAACGAGATCTCCTTTACCACCCTGGTCAGCGTCCGTAACTGGTACGTACCGGGGAACTATGTAGCTGCCAGCTACCCGGGTTCAGGATACGCCGACTGGTCACCTGACAAGTCGCCGATGGTAAAGAGTACTGCAGCCAATCCCAACAACGTGGAAGGTTATATATACATGGCAGGGACCAACAACATGTTCAAGATCTCGGCACAGCCGAGCTGGGACGGTACCAACTACGGTGCCGGTACCACTGCCGGTACACTCTCTGCAACCGGTGGCGACATTTCACTTCCCGCAGCAGGTTTCTATAAAATCAACATCAATGCAGGTGTTATTCCGATGACCTATACTGCCGTTGCAATGACCTGGGGTGTTGTCGGATCTGCAACACCAGGAGACTGGAGCAGCGATACCCCATTGACATATGATCCTGTTATTCAGCGCTGGACGGGAGTGGTACATATGAAAGTTGGAGAGTTCAAGTACAGGGCCAACAACGACTGGGCGTTCAACTATGGTGCCGATCCAGCCCCCATCTTTAATCTCGTCGCCGGTGGACCCAACATTGCAATCACCATGGAAGATGATTATCAAATAATGATGAATCTGAGTACACCCAATGAATATCATGGAGCGGCGTACAGGTGGGGCGTCATTGGCGATGCAACTCCAGGTGGATGGTCTGATGATACAAATATGACCTGGGATCCAGTCGGCGGTGTCTTCAAAGTCACACTTAACCTGACAGCCAATTCCTTCAAGTTCAGGGCAAACGACAACTGGGATGTCAATTTGGGCGGAGACCTTGCACTCCTTACCCTTGGTGGTAGCAACATTCCTGTTGCCGAGGCAGGTAATTACACTATTACCTTAAACCCGTTCAGGCTTGTGGCAACAGTGACAAAGAACTAAGCGGAATAGACCCCAATGCTGCGGTAAATCGCCTCAGCGTTCATTGAAATCAAAAACCTCTTCTGTGACAGGAAGAGGTTTTTGGTTATTTTTAAAAACTACAGTTTATTCAAACAGGAAACATGAAAGCAAAACTGCTGATACTGATACTGTCACTTGCATCGCTGAGTGCTGTCACTGAGGCACAGGTCATCACTGCCAACCCGGTTTTCCCGGTTTCATCAGG